>DATBQJ010000069.1:0-8096 GCA_036560885.1 Methylocella sp. | reverse complement strand
CGCCTTACCGGCGCGGGCGAGCGATCGAGCGCGGGCAAGATTCTGATGGCGACGGTGAAGGGCGACGTGCACGACATCGGCAAGAACATTGTCGGCGTGGTCTTGGCCTGCAACAATTACGAGATTATCGATCTCGGCGTGATGGTTCCCGCGGCAAAGATTCTTGCCACCGCGCGAGCGGAAAAGGTCGATGCCATTGGCCTCTCAGGACTGATCACGCCCTCGCTCGACGAGATGTGCTTTGTCGCCGCCGAGATGGAGCGCGAAGGTTTCGATCTACCGCTGCTCATTGGCGGCGCCACGACGAGCCGGGTTCATACCGCGGTCAAGATTCATCCAAATTATGCCAATGGCCAGACGGTCTATGTCACCGATGCGAGCCGCGCGGTCGGCGTCGTGCAAGCGCTTCTTTCGTCGCAAGCGCGGGGCGCCTATATCGATTCCGTCCGGGCCGAATATGGTAAGGTAGCGGATACCCACCGGCGCTCCGAGGCCGATAAGCAACGGCTGCCGCTCGCCAAGGCGCGCGCCAACGCTTTCAAGTCCGATTGGGCGAGCTACGCGCCACCGCGCCCGCTATTTTGCGGCACAAGGGTGTTTCGTACCTATCCGGTTGCCGAACTTGTACCCTATATCGATTGGACGCCATTTTTCCAGACTTGGGAAATGCGCGGCCGCTATCCCGCGATTTTGGACGATCCGGAACAAGGCGAGGCCGCGCGGCAGCTGTTCGACGAGGCTCAGGCAATGCTCGCGCGCGCCGTCGCGGAACATTGGTTTGATCCCAAGGCCGTTATCGGCTTCTGGCCAGCCAATAGCATTGGCGACGACATCAAGCTCTATACGGGCGAATCACGAACGAGCGAGCTTGCGACGTTCTTCACGTTGCGCCAGCAATTGTTACGCCGCGACGGGCGCCCCAACCTGGCGCTTGCCGATTTCATGGCCCCGGCGGGGAGCGGCAAGGCGGACTATATCGGCGGCTTCGCCGTCACTTCGGGAGCGCAGGAAGGCAAGATCGCCACTCGTTTCGCCAAGGCGAACGACGACTATGGGTCGATCATGGTGAAGGCGCTCGCCGACCGCCTTGCCGAGGCGCTTGCCGAACGCCTGCATGAACGCGTGCGGCGTGAATTCTGGGCCTATGCGCCGGATGAAGCCTTGACCAGCGAGGAACGGCTCGCCGAGGCCTACCGCGGCATTCGTCCGGCACCAGGGTACCCGGCGCAGCCCGATCACACCGAGAAGGCAACGTTATTCCGCCTGCTCGAAGCGGAGCGGCGTATTGGCGTAAAACTCACCGAGAGTTTCGCTATGTGGCCCGGCGCTTCGGTGTCTGGCCTCTATCTCGCGCATCCGGACGCGCATTATTTTGGGGTCGCGAAAATCGAACGCGACCAGGCCGAGGATTATGCGCGGCGAAAGAGCATGAGCGTGGCGGAGGTCGAGCGCTGGCTCGCGCCGGTGCTGAATTACGATCCGGCCTCGCTGGTAGCGGCCGCGGCGGCGGAGTAGGCGGGAGGAGAGAGTATACTTGTGATTTATTAAAAACCATTTTACAATGACTTTGCTTCAGTTAAACTTGCAAGACGTTGCTCAATAGCCTTTTCCAAATTCGTCATTATCGTCTCTCCCTCTTTCATAAATTTCTCCCGTTCTTCAAACTTTTGTGGTGCATAGTCATACTGATGGTTATGCTCCTGTTCAATGAGGGCAGTCCGTATGAGCTGATCGAGTTTCTGAAATTGTTTTCGAATATCTATTGGCATCAAAATACTGTTTTTTCTCACATACATATATAGCTCGCGGGCATACTCCTGCGTCTGGACATATTCATGCCAGAAGTTTCTCTTCCTATAGTAATCTGTTTTGTTTTTAGCGGACGTTAATTCCGTTTTCTCCCATTCCTCCAACTTGCAACGGCCGATGAACTCATCCCGATGTTCACTTGTCATGTTGTCAATGTCGGGGTGCTGTTGGAGTAACGCAACGAGTGAACGAGTTCTCTCATAGGCGTCGCACAAGCGCGACCATGCTTCTGGAATTGCGTCGAATTCCCGCTGATTCAGCTTGGTCGCGCGGTCGACGAGCCGAGCATAAGGGATCCGTAGCGCTTCGAGTTCTTTCTGCTGTTCGTGCTTAAGGGCTTCGCGTCGTTCAGCAAATCGTGAGTCGAGCCATTTTTCGCCGAATATTTTGACTAGGCCATAGGCTGCAGCAACGATTGCCCCAATGACAACGACGCCGCCGCCGAGGAGGGCGAGCAGGGCTTGCACATTTGACCAAATCTGCATTCACATTTCCGTTTGATTTCGGCTTTTGCCCACCTCGATTGCGCAGCGCCGCCACGGCGCTATCGTTGTCGGCTCAATTCAAAGCTGCCGCGCGAGGCGGCGCACGGTGATCTTCTCTTGGCTCCGGCGCACTTTCGCGAGGTCGTGGGCAGCTTGCATCCTCAGCCACATGTCGGCGCCGCCGCCAAACGCCTTCTCGAAGCGCACGGCCATTTCCGGCGTCACCGCGCTTCTGCCGTTGATCACATTGTAAAGCTGCTGGCGCGTCACCCCGATTGCTTTCGCCGCTTCAGCGACGCTCAACCCAAGCTCCTCAAGATTCGCCTCGACCAATTCCCCGGGATGCGCAGGGTTTTTCATTCGCATGGCGGCCTCCTTCAATGATAGTCGATTAAGTCGAGATCGCTTGCGCGCCCATCGGCGAACCGGAAAATGACCCGCCAATTGGCGCGCACCGTGACGGCCCAAAAGCCCTTGAGGCTGCCCTTCAGCGCGTGCAGGTGAAACGTTGGCTGATCCATTTCCTCGACGTTTTCAACTGCGTCGAGGGCGGACAGAATCAATCGGAGACGCGCCGCATATTCAGGGCTCACCTTGGCAGGGTCGTCCTCCTCGAATAGCAGCCTCAAGCCCTTGTGCCGAATACTCTCGATCATGAAACATCAATAAGCTTCCAACGCAATGTAAAATGTCAATTGGCATTTGTCAAAGCTTTGCAGGAGTCTCCTTCAGCCATCTGCGACGCCCACGCGATTCCCGACACAATGCGGGCGGGGCCTGCAGCGGCTTTCGACTGAGCCGGCCAAGGCCGTGCCTTCGGCGGCGACGCCGGCCGCGGTTTCCGTGACACTGGCCGCCAGCGAGGCCGACGCTATCGCGCTTAAAATGGCTTGTTGACACGCCCCGCAAATTATTTGCCAAATTGATTGGGCCGGAGCGTTTCCGCCTCGTTAAGCTTCGATTTGAGAGGTATCGCATGAGCGAAGATGACCGTTTTGCGCCGAAGCCACCTCCCCATTGGGCGGCGCCTGAACAGCCGCCCCCGCCCGGTATCCGCTCGAGTCCGCAAGAGACGGCGCTCAACCAGTTTCTGGGCGGCTCTCCCGGCGGAGTCTTCGTGCGTCTTCTTTTCGTGTCCTTGATCGTCGGCGCTTTCCTGATGTGGCTCGACATTAGGCCCTGGGATGTATTTCGTACACTAAAAGAGCTCGTCGATCGAATTTGGGGCCTTGGGTTCGATGCGATCCGCGAGATTGCCGATTATATCGTCGCGGGAGCCGCGATCGTCGTTCCGGTCTGGCTGGTGTTGCGGCTCATGAATATGCGCAACACCCGTTGATTTACTTGAACGTTCTATGACATGTCCGCGCCGGATTACGGACGATCGATGAGACTGCCCCGCAGAAAAATGCGGGGCGATTTTTTGGATGCAGGAGAGAAATGAGCCGCTTCGCTCGTCTCTGTCTCAATCATAGGCCGGGACGGAGAAACAACCCTCGCGCCGAACCTAGAAATTATCTTGGGCTGTGCGGTTGCTTTTTTCGTGCAAATCTTCATCCGCCTGAGGAATGGGGATCGGCGCTAAACGATTGTCCACACCTGCAGCGCATCGGACAGGGCACGGCACGAAGACGGTGTATGGAAAATGAATCGGGGGAGGCAAGCTCGATGCTACCAAATGACGGCTGAATCGAACGCGTTTCTTTTGCGGCCCGTCGCAGCATGTCCTGTTTTTAGAGCGCGGTGAAACAATTGCCGCGCGGCTTTTTATCATGCGATGTTCGGTCGGGTGGAACGTGAAGGACGAAAGATGCACGATACTGCCGGCGAGATTCTTGAAACCCGCGTCCCGGCCCGTCTCGATCGGCTACCCTGGGGAAGATTTCATACGTTGGTCGTGGCGGCGCTCGGAATTACCTGGGTGCTCGATGGTCTTGAAGTCACACTTGCGGGATCGATCGCCGGCGCTCTCGAAGCGAGCCCCCACCTGCGCTTCACCGCGTCCGACATCGGCTTAGCGTCGAGCTTTTATCTCGCGGGCGCGGTCATTGGCGCGCTTGGCTTTGGATGGATGACAGATCGGCTAGGCCGCAGACTACTTTTCTTTGTTACGTTAGGTCTCTATTTAATTTCCACGACCGCTACGGCTTTTGCCTGGAATTTGGAAAGTTTTTGTTTGTTCCGTATGCTGACCGGTGCTGGGATAGGCGGCGAATACAGTGCGGTCAATTCGACGATTCAAGAAATGATCCCGGCACGCTATCGCGGATGGACCGATCTTGCCATAAACGGCTCGTTCTGGATCGGTGGCGCGCTGGGAGCGGCAGCTTCGATATTCGTTTTGGATCCCACCCGCTTCGATCCCGACATCGGCTGGCGGCTAGCTTTTTTCATCGGTTCCGCGCTCGGCCTTATTATTCTATTTCTGCGGACGTGGATCCCAGAAAGTCCGCGCTGGCTCGTCATTCATGGAAGGGAGAAGGAAGCGGAAAAGGTGGTCGATGAAATCGAAGCCGGATTCTGCCTGCATGGAGCGAGTCTTCAAGACGAATCGACACTCACTCCGATGCGGTTACGCCCGCGTACGCACACGCCGCTGCGGGAAGTCTTTCATACGCTTTTCATCAGCTTCAGAATCCGGACCCTTGTGGCGCTTGCTCTCATGATGGCACAGGCCTTTTTTTATAACGCTATTTTTTTCACCTATGCGCTCGTTCTCACGAATTTCTATGATGTCCCTTCGTATAATGTCGGCTGGTACATTCTTCCCTTCGCGCTTGGCAATGTGCTTGGCCCAATATTGCTTGGACCGCTGTTTGATTCCATTGGCCGCAAGCCGATGATCGCCTTTACCTATGCGGTTTCCGGTTTGCTACTTGCGGGAAGCGGCTGGCTGTTCGCGCATCATCTTCTCGATGCGACGCAGCAGACAATCATCTGGACGGTAATTTTCTTTTTTGCGTCCTCGGCGGCGGGCGCCGCTTATTTGACCGCGTCCGAAATCTTTCCGGTGGAAATTCGCGCGCTTGCTATCGCCTTTTTCTATGCGGCTGGCACAGCGATCGGCGGCGTGGGAGCGCCGTTTCTCTTTGGTGGCCTGATTGCAACCGGCTCGCGCGCCAGCGTTTTCCACGGCTATCTGTTGGGTTCCGCGCTTATGGTCCTGGCCGCCATTATCGAGATGATCTGGGGCGTGGCAGCCGAACGCAAACCGCTGGAAACGGTAGCACGTCCCCTGTCGTCTGTGAAAGATTGAAGAGACGGCTCCACAACGCGTGCTCCTGCATCGAGATCGACGCACGTAGTGGCCTATGGAAACAGGCGTTCGTTAACTCCTGTAATGAATGATATAAAGTACGCGGCCGATGACTTTGTTGACAGGAGTCGGCCTGTCCACAGGTACTTTCCGCGCCGGCGGTACCCGCACGTTTCCCTACCCAATCTTGCCGGACAAAGCCTCAACTACTATTTTTAGGTGGCGATCATGCTGGCGAGTTTGGCCGCGTTTTGGTGCCGGGATGCGGGAGTGTGCGCATTTGCTTGGAGCCATTTGCGCAAAGCTAATTTGCCGGAAATATCGCCGCCAGCTAGACTTAGCCGCAAGCACGGGTGCCGGTAATAGAGGAGCTAGGAGAATATTTATGCCGAGTTACAAGGCGCCCGTCGAGGAAGTCCTGTTCCTTCTCCGCGATGTTTTTCCGATCCAGCGTTACAACAATCTGCCCGGCTTTGCGGAAGCCACGCCCGATGTCGTGGAAGCAATCGTTTCGGAGGCCGCGAAGCTTTGCGAAGAAACGCTACAGCCTCTCAACCAGACGGGCGACCGCGAGGGCTGCGTTCGAAACAAGGATGGCTCGGTTACAACGCCGCAAGGGTTCAAGGAAGCCTATCGCGCTTTTGTCGAAGGTGGCTGGGTCGGGCTCGCGGCGGATCCCGATTATGGCGGCCAAGGGCTCCCCTACACGCTCGCCGCGATCGTCAATGAATTCGCGAGTTCCGCGAATATGTCGTTTGCCATGTATCCGGGCTTAAGCCAAGGCGCACTTGCCGCCCTGCTGACCCACGGCACGGACGCGCAGAAAAAAATGTTCGCGCCAAAGCTGATCAGCGGTGACTGGTCGGGCACGATGAACCTCACCGAATCGCATTGCGGCACCGATCTTGGGCTCCTCAAAGCCAAGGCCGTCCCGAATGGCGACGGTTCCTACGCGATTTTTGGCGAAAAAATCTTTATCTCTGCCGGCGAGCACGATCTTGCGGAAAACATCATTCATCTTGTGCTTGCCCGCATCGAAGGCGCGCCCGCTGGCGTCAAGGGCATTTCGCTGTTTGTGGCGCCGAAGTTCCTGATCGAGCCGGATGGTTCGCTCGGGGCACCCAACAAGGTGACCTGCGGCGCAATCGAGCACAAGATGGGCATTCACGCGAATGCCACATGCGTCATGAATTATGACGGCGCCAAGGGCTGGCTCGTCGGTGAGCCGCACAAGGGCCTGCCTGCCATGTTCGTGATGATGAACGAGGCTCGTCTCGGCGTCGCGATCCAAGGCTTGGCGATCTCGGAGGCCGCCTATCAAAATGCCGCCGCTTACGCCAAGGAGCGCTTGCAGGGCCGCGCGTTGGCGGGGCCAAAATTCCCCGGAAAGCCGGCCGATCCGATCATCGTCCACCCGGACGTGCGGCGCAATTTAATGACGATCCGCGCTTTCAACGAAGGTGCGCGGGCGCTTATGATCTGGACCGCGCTCAAGAGCGATATCGCGCACCGGTCGAACGCCGCCGACGAAATCCAGGCCGCGGCGGACAGCTTGGGCCTTCTCACCCCAGTGTTAAAAGGCGTGTTGACCGACATTGGCTTCGACAACACGGTCAAGGCCCAGCAAATCCTCGGCGGCCACGGCTATATCGAGGAATGGGGCATGGAGCAATTCGTCCGCGATGCCCGCATCGCCATGATCTACGAGGGCACCAACGGGATTCAGGCGCTCGATCTTGTCGGCCGCAAGCTTCCCAAAGACGGCGGCCGCGCCATGATCGCGTTCCTCGGCGAAGCCAAATCCTTCATCAAGGACAACAAATCGGATGCTTCCCTCGCGCCCTATCTCTCAGGCCTCGAGCAAGGCCTCGCGCATCTCGAGCAGGCAACAATGTGGTTCATGCAAAACGCGATTGCCAAGCCCGACAATGCGGGTGCGGGCTCGTATGATTATATGCACCTATTCGGGCTGGTCGCGCTTGGCTACATGTGGGCGCACATTGCCAAGGCGGCAGTCGCCAGCAAGGCGGCCGGCAATGGCGCCGCCGCCGCGATGGAAGCGAAACTCATCACCGGCAAATTTTTCATGGAGCGCATCATGCCCGAGACAAGCGCCCACCTCGCCTGCATCACGACTGGTGCCGAAACGATGATGGCGCTGCCGGCCGAGCAGTTTTGATTGCCGCGCGCGCGACCCTGACGAACCAAAACCCGGAGGACAAAGTGGCCGAAGCTTTCATTTACGACCATGTGCGCACCCCGCGCGGGCGCGGCAAGCCCGACGGCGCCTTGCACGAGGTCTCGACCCTTGGGCTCGCCACGACAGTGCTGCGGGCGATCAAGGATCGCGGCGGTTTCGACACGCATTTGGTGGACGATGTTGTGCTTGGCTGCGTTGACCCCGTCGGCGAAGCTGGGGGCGACATCGCCAGGACGGCGGCGCTCGCCGCCGATTACGGGAATGACGTGCCGGGCGTTCAGATCAACCGCTTTTGCGCCTCGGGCCTGGACGCGGTTAATTTCGCCGCCGCGGAAGTCATGGCCGG
>DATBQJ010000068.1:0-38935 GCA_036560885.1 Methylocella sp. | reverse complement strand
GTAGAGTGTTTCGACGGTCTCCTCCGTCAGGCAGATGATCCGAGATGGTGGAAACTGGCGCAATAGTGCCGCCGTTCGTTGCGTGCTTGTCAGCTATGAACGCTAGAGAAGACATTGACATACTAGCCAAGAATAAGCGATTTGCGCCGGAGCACCCTCCCGAATTGATATTTTTAAATGGCCTATAATGCAACCTGCGCGCTTGAGATGAAGTATAACAAACAAGCCTGAAACAACCGCCCCAGCGGTAGGTCGGCTATTCATCCAACTCGTGATAACTCTCCGCGCTCGCAGGACCGCGGCGTTGCGCCACGAGCTGATTAGGAGAGGCCGGCCTCGGGCGTGATATAGATTCACAAAAGACCAGGGGCATTTGAGGAGCAACGCCATGGCGGCGACCGACAGACTGTTCGCGGGAAACATCCCTGAGATCTACGACCGATTCCTTGTGCCACTCATCTTTGACTCATATGCCGGGGACCTCGCCGAGCGGGTGACGAAGGTAAAACCGCGGGATGTATTGGAGACTGCTGCCGGCACCGGCGCGCTTACGAGAGGCATCGCATCGAGGCTCCTCATGGACGCGCGCATCGTGGCGACCGATCTCAACCAGCCGACGCTCGATCATGGCGCTGCGAAACAGCGACCAGGCCGATGCGCTGGCGCTGCCATACGAGGATCAAGCGTTCGACGTCGTGGCGTGCCAGTTCGGCGTGATGTTCTTTCCTGACAAGGTGAAGCTATGTGCTCTGAGAAGCGCCACACCACGGAATTACTAATGAACCATGCGGGGCATCAAGAAAGTCAATGGCCTAGTCTCGCGCGCGGTACTGGGCAAGATTGAGCGCAGCGTTCATTTTGGTGGCTCGGAGATTGGTAGGCCCTTTGTGCCGCTAAATCCAAGCTCGAACCTTGTAAGATCACCTGCGTTCACGGTGGCTGAACGGAATAATCCGGTCAGAATCCGTGTCTAGCAGGAGAGATTCAAATGAAGTTTATAACAGCATGGTCCGCCGCAGCGTTCGTGCTTGTCCCGGCGATTGGGTTCGCACAAGAAAATGGTACGGAAAACACGAAGAAAGAAGAGCCTGGCATAGTGAACAAGGTCATCGACAAACTTACCGGCCGCTCTGTACAGGAATCAGATAAGAACGTCGATGCAAACAAGCAGGATGCAAATAAGGCCGCCGAGTCTAACGACAAGAGCCAAGGCAGTAGAGATTACCCCGACTTTAACGCGATCAAAAAGACCAAGTAGCGGGTTCGCGCGACAATAGGTGAGGTGACCCAAGTTGGGCCACCTTTCTACGGCCGGACGCGCTAATGCCTTGGTGATTAACGACACCAGTGACGCCAGCGCAACGAAATGCGCGTCGGGGGCTTTCTCCCTTAATTTAGACCACCACGCGCGAGCAACCGCTTCAAAGAGGCCAGAGACGCCGTCGGGGTCGTAAAACCATGTCCGACGATATCGCGTGCTGACCATCGAGCTGTTGCAGCTCCTTGACGGGGTCTTTGCCCTGCTGGACAAGCGGATTGCAAACGTCCAAGATTTAATCTTGAGGCGGCTCAATAGCGCTTCCGTAGCTGGGCGGTTTCAGGCTGAGGCCGCCCAGCTCCCCTCTTATGATGGCCCGTCTTCCCGTTGGCGCACCATTTCCTTAATAGGGCCTTTGCTCATTGTATTTCACGAATCCAGATTGCGTTGCGCATGCTCGGCTGGTCGCGTGCGTGCGGCACCTGAAGGACAAAGAGAACCGGACCACTGGCGGGCGGCGTGAGCGTCGCCTTCTTTGCGGAACCGGGTTCGAAGAGGTTCGTTTGAGGTGTCAGACGGAGGGCTATTATTTTGTTAGTTGAATCGGCGGATAGCGCTCAGGCAATTGTCGATCCTAAGGACGCCGCCGAATCCGCGGGCCTGAGATATGTTTCCGATGCCCGTCCGGGCACAAGGCGCAAGAAGACGGCAAAAGGATTCACGTATACCCGGGCCGACGGGTCGAAGCTTTCCGAGTCTGACGTGCTGAAACGGATCAAGTCCTTGGCAATTCCCCCGGCCTGGACTGACGTCTGGATTTGCCCTTGGTCGGACGGCCACCTCCAGGGCACGGGCCGGGACGCGAAGGGCCGCAAGCAATACCGCTATCACGCGCGCTTCCGCGAGGTGCGGGAAAGCACTAAGTACGAGCATGTCGTTGCGTTCGTCCCTCCATCCGCGAGAAAGTGCGCGAGCACATGGCTCTGCCTGGGCTGTCGCGGGACAAAGTGCTGGCAACGGTGGTGCATCTGCTCGAATCCACCTTGATCCGGGTGGGGAACGACGATTACGCGAAGCAGAACAACAGCTATGGCTTGACCACCCTCAAAAACCAGCATGCAACCGTCGACGGAAATGAGGTTCGCTTCCGTTTCACCGGTAAGAGCGGGAAGCAATGGTCGTTGCGGGTGCGCGACCGGCGCATCGCAAAGATCATCAAGGCCTGCCAGGAGCTTCCCGGTCAGGAGCTTATCCAGTATGTCGACGAGGAAGGAAACTGCGAAGACGTCACATCGACCGACGTGAACGACTATCTCAGGGAAATCACCGGCAAGGATATCACCGCAAAAGACTTCCGCACCTGGGCGGGGACAGTTCTCGCGGCAATGGCTCTCAATGAGCTTGAAAGCTTCGATAGCGCCGCTCAGGCCAAGCGCAATCTTCGCGCCGCTATCGAAAAGGTCTCTGCGCGGCTCGGCAACACGTCGACCATCTGCCGCAAATGCTACGTCCATCCGGAGGTGCTGAAGTCCTACATGGACGGCAATCTGGTCCTTGAGCTCAAGTCAGAGGCCGAGAGCGAGCTTCGGAACGGCGTAGAAAGTCTCAAGCCCGAAGAGGCTGCGGTTCTCGCGTTGTTGCGCAGCCGTCTTACGAAAGAGGCAGCGGGCGCGCGCCGCCTGATTCCGGCGGTGATGTTGAGCAGGTTACTCGCCGTCCTTCGAAAAACTCTTGGCGCTGTCCTTGATCGCCTTCATCGCGATTTTGGGGCCTTTCCACCCGATGATCTCCAGTTTTTTGTCCTCAAGCTCATCGGTTGCGACGAAGAACTTCTCAAGCTCTTGCTGAATCGGCTTTGAAAGATCCCGGACGTCGCGAATCGCCTGCTCCGAGTGCGAGCGCCGGGGCACGGCGAATAGGCGATCGTTCCGCTCGGCCTTCCCTTTGCTCTTCTGTTCGATCTGCAAAATGCCGATGATGCGGCAGGTCAGCACGATGCCCGGGAAAGTCGCCGCGTCATGAATCACCATGATGTCGAGCGGATCGCCATCGTCGGCTTTGGCGTGGACATGCATAGCTCGTATTGCGAGGGACGAGCTCGGGGTCCTTCAGATTGTTAAATCTGAGATGAAGGGTGCGAGGGGTACCCAGGGTTCACTTGATAAGGGCCAAGGGTTCGCGGTTGACCTCGCCCTCGGCGTCTACCGCGCGCCAAAGATAGGCCATCCGGCCGTCGATTTTCAGGATAAACTTCGTCGAGATGCCAGGTCATGTGGGGCTTAGGTCGGCGTTTGCGCAAGTCCGCTGCGATCATTGTCCCGAAATGGTTCACCCAGCGCCGAATGGTCTCGTGGGAGACCATGATGCCGCGCTCCGCCAACAAATCTTCGACGTCGCGAAAGCTCAGTGTGAACAGCCTTCGTGCTTTTGCGAGAGAATGAAGGCGGCGCAGGCTTCCCGCTGGGCGTCGAGCGAATTAAAAGCCTGCTCCAGGCCTTCCTCTGATGATTTTCTTGTGTAGATCGCGCAGCGGGCCTTTTTGCCGGAGCGTCGCGATGTTTTTTCCGATTCACTCATCGCGCCCCCCAAGGCCCGGACGCTCCACGCCTGCCGCTGGCAGACCAAAGAAGCGCGGCCCCGACCAATGCGCTCCGGTGATCTTTTTGGCGATCTTGGTCAGGGACGGATAGCTCGACCCGGCATACTCGAACCCATCTTCCGTGATAGTGACGGTGTGAGTCCGGCCGCGCCATTCCCGAACCAGACGCGCGCCTGGTTTCAGGCTGAGACTCGGCGCCGGACAAACCCGCCCCGTTGTCCGCCGGGCCTTCGCCATCGTTTGCAGCTTTCGCCGGGTCGCCTTGCCGAGCCCGCCGTGCGCGAGTTCCTGAAGCCTGTAGCCAAGGGCGAGGACGAGCAGGTCGCGACTGATCCTTGGCGCTTCACCGTGATTGAGCCGCCGCCATTCGCGCCGCAGTTCCTCCAGGCTGAGCAAGCGAAGGCGAGCGATGTCGCCCTCGTCGGCCGCCAGTGGCGCGGCACGAACGAAAACACGAATGGCCTCCTGCGTCAGTATTTTCCAAAAGGAACAGATCTCAGCACGCACAGCGCGGACGACCTGGAAGCCGTGGCGGCAGCCCTGAACACGCGGCCGCGAAAGTCGCTGAACTGGAGGACACCTGCTGAGGCGTTGGATCAGCATCTACGATGAGATAAGTTAGCCGCGTTGCGACGATCGATTGAATCCGCCCAATATGCCGCCACGGATTACCGCAAGGTCTTCAATGGAGCCACCATCATCCAATCTATGAGCCGCAAGGGAAATTGTTGGGACAATGCCCCGATGGAATGCTGCTTTGGCACGATCAAAACCGAACTCGTGCACCACGTTTGCTATCCAACCCGGGAAGCTGCCCGGCATGACTTGTTCGTTTATATCGAAGGATATTACAATCGTCAGCGGCTACATTCCGCCCTCGGGTATATCACCCCCGAACAGGCAGAGCGCCAAGCCGCTTGATCCGGTGTCCACTAAATCGGGTGAAGGTCAGGCCACGGGGTGATGGAAGATTTGGAGCATCGGCAATGAATCAGAGAACATTCAATGTTGCGGCCAGCGTGATTTTCGCGCTGGTGGCGCTCCTCCATCTCCTGCGGATTTACATGGGATGGACAATCGTTATCGGTAGCTGGATTGCGCCTCTATGGGTGAGCGGGATAGGCTTCGTCGTTGCTGGAGGCTTGAGCTACTTGGGGCTGCGCCTTGCAACACGCAGCTAGATCATTGTCGTGATTGTCCCCACGACGCTCGAGGTCGAGCGTTGTTTCTAGGTACAATTCAGACGAAATGGAGCATTTCCTCCTGGCGGCCGTTCGCGTGGCCTACGCGGCCAAATCGATCATGTAATTGTAGTCGCCCTCTGTGCCCCGGATGCACTCGTCTGTGAACCGAGCCAAGCCAAGGTGTTTCTTGCCACGGCACCTGTCGAGCCGTGGCGTCGACCGCGCAAACAAAGCCGGAGAGGCATTTCTGATGGTCAGCTATCAAAACGACCTGGGCTTTAGCGCTCTATGTTACTTTCACGGAGAAAGGCCGTCAGGGCGTCCAACGCCGGCAACTCAATCTTTGGAAGTTTCCTTGGTGTCATGGCTAATTCGTCTGCTAGTCATCGATGACATGGCGTTGCCCAAGAATGGATGTCACTCGGTTGGCGTCGCGCCACAACATGCCTCGGCGCTTGGGCATCGCCCATTGAGAGAGCGTCGAAGGGCAGTGAGCCCGAACTTCCGTTTTCCGGTCGCGCGCGCGTGCGCGTATTGGTAAGAAAAATTACCGCTTTTCGGCGAGCCGTACACCGGGCGTAGGTTCAGCAAACAGTATTACGCCGTGGGCCAAAAGAGCCTGCTCGATGCGGGCATCGTTCGGAGCAGACGTCGGGCGTTTATCATGTTTCCGCTCCCAGAAGCGGACGGCGCGTTCGTTGATTCCGAGTTCTGTCGCGAGGTCTCGTTGTGTCATGCCGGCAAGAGTCCGCGCCGCGCGCAGTTGCCGACCCGTGACGAGATTGTTACTCCAATAGGCCATGGGCGACTCACTATCTCCTGCGAGAAGGACAGCATAGCGGGGCAGTTTTGAGAAGGTTTACCAACGCGGCACGTATCGAGGTCTTGGGGAGGAGGAAATATCATTGCCGCCAAAATGGCGCGGCGTCCGCTTCGAGATCAATCCATTGCTTGGTACGGTCAAAGGCTCTTCAACCTTGGCAGAGAGGATTTATGGCTGGCGTTGGCCGGGAGAGTACGGCCGCTTTGCGCCGTTCCAAAGGCGTCGTCGGCGCTTTGGTCGCCAGCGGACGGGCGTGGGCGAGCAACAGCAGTTCCTATTAATAGCTGTGTCCTGAGTTTTTCGGAGGCTTTCGGTTCGGCGCGCTCGCCTTGTCGCGATCTATTGATTTTTATAGCGGTTTGGTCGGATGCTTCATTAGCGGTACAGAGTTGGATTTTGCCACTCGCGGTTTCAAGAGGGACCTGTTCAGGTTTCAGTACGGACTTGAGAAGTGCTTTTTTGGAACCTGACAGGTTTTTATTGCGACCGGGCCGTGGTGGGTTTCTGGCTCGAAGAAATTCTTCAGTTTTTGGGAGATCTTCGATCTCGCTACCGAACATCGTCAACCGATAAAGAGACGGTTTGCGGCTCCCAGAAAATCGCCCGACGCGGCACACTTTTACCCATCCGTTCTTTTCGAGATCTGTCAGGGCTTCGCTGGCTGTCGAGCGGCCGCAACGCAGCACCTCTTGAACGCGGGTTAAAGGCCATTCAAGACGGCTATTGAATGCCGGCCGGAACGTGGCCAGCATATGAACTAGCAAAAGTTGCGCTTCTCCTCGCATCGCTTTCCAGGCCGGCAAGTCAAGCCAATGATGGTAGATGCGCGCGTGAGGTCGATCCGCGTGTTTCGTTGCTTTGTGCACGAGTATGTCCTTGCAGGAACGTGCGACCGGTCACTTGATTCCGTTGCGCAAAAGCGCCTGAAGGTCTTCCCGTAAGATGAGTCGTCGGCCGCCGATCTTCACGGCCCTGAGCTTTTGAGCGCCTAAAAGCTTGTAGAGCGTTGACCGAGAGAGGCCCGAGAGACCGGCCGCTT
Organism: Methylocella sp.; assembly: GCA_036560885.1. GTDB lineage: Bacteria > Pseudomonadota > Alphaproteobacteria > Rhizobiales > Beijerinckiaceae > Methylocapsa. The sequence continues at coordinate 32,032 of DATBQJ010000068.1, read as the reverse complement.
CATTGATGCGGAGGGCGAATTTATCGTCGGGGCGGATACTGTGGTTCATTCGGCTACCTCTGTTTGAGATAGCTCGTCACTATTCACATAGGGGCGGACTTGTCTAAAGGCGGACGAGACCGCGTCCACGTTATCCCCAAATCTGGGTGAGAAAATACAAGAAAATTGGTAAATTCAGTAAGTATCTGATTATTCATTATATTTTGACCAAAGTATCGCTTTTCGAGCAAGCAGGCGCTCCAAAAATTCTCTAGAGAACGACATTTCCCCGGCTAGTTGCGCAAGGTTCCTTACTCGCTCAACTAATTGTTCTGTATACTGAATTTCTGGATTTAGACAGAGAATTGCAGCGGTAGTGATATTTTGAAGCCATTGTTGTCTTCCGCGGATTTTTTGCAATTGGCGTCCAGTCAACGAGCCGCCCTTAGTTCCTGCTTCGTCAATCGCGCGCTGTTTCTCATGCAAGGTCTTTCGAGCCTTGAATCGGATGGTCTCGGGTTTGCCGGCTGCTCCTACCATTTCCACGGCCCTAACTGCTGCGGCCCGCTCCTGCACATCGAATAGGGCCTGTAATGCTCGCATGACGACAACGGCGTGCCGGTCGGGGTCGTCTCGAATATCGATTGAAGGTCGCCCGCGCCGACGAGGCCTCAGAGGCGGCGGAACGAGTTTTCGGCCTTCCTCGCCGCTTGCCACTGGGATCGGCCCCAGTGGTGATTTCTTCGCGCAGTTTCTCTGTCATCGTAAAATTCAGCTGGCATGACGTTTTATCGAAACCACATTAGCGCTCTCTCCAAGTTCGCAAAATGCCGCCCATGCCTCAATGAGCGTTCGCCGCTTTTCCAAGGCGTCGCCACGCCGATAGGCCCGCTCGGTCGCATCCCCCGCAACATGGGCGAGCGCCGCTTTGGCGACCTCGCGGGGAAAGGACGTCGCCTCGCCGCACCAATCGCGGAAAGTCGAACGGAAGCCGTGCACCGTGACGCCCTCGACCCTCATCCGGCGAAAAACCATTTCCATCGCCATGCCGGAAAGCGCCTGATCCGGTCGCTGACCGGGAAAGACGAATCCGCCGATTCGGCCCTCGGCAAGGTTTTCGAGAATTGCCATCGCCTCGCGATTGCGCAGCCGGCCGATGAATTCCGGCACGGGTGGCCCCGCGTGAGCTTCTGGCGCTTCGTTGCGGGCACCGTGTCCTCCCGCAAGTCTTCGGCGCTTCGACTTCGACCGGGCGCACGGTTCGCCGATCAATAGCGCCGGTTGGGTGATAGGGGTCAAACTCCGCCTCGAGAAAAAGCCAGGGGAGCTTACCTTCACGCGAGGTCGGGTAAAGATCGTCCTCGCCGACGCGCTTCAACGCGTCAGACAAGTTCTCCAATCGTCCGGGTCGTAATAAATTTCGCATCGCGCAATTATGGCAAAATCCGCGCCCGTTCGCCAGCGTCCGCGAGCAGGTTTTCCGTATATTTTCCGTAGGAATGAAAATCTGGCGCGGGATGCATGCCTAACTTATTGATTTTCATTGGCGCGCCCAAGGGGAATCGAACCCCTGTTTTCGCCGTGAAAGGGCGAATTATTCAGTTCGTGGCCGTTCACGGTTGTTCACTTATGTATTTGTATTTACGTGTAAATGTAGTCATAGTGTTTATCGGCATTCAGCCTTGACTGCTTCCGTTCGCGCCCATAGACAGGACACTAACTGGACACAGATGCAAAGGCAAACCGATGCCCCGAAATGTTCGCAACAGCGTCCTTGAAACCCGCTCGAAACGCCTGCGGTTGCCTGTCGCAAGAAAGCCGGTCTTTGTTCGCATCGGCCCAGGTATTTCCCTAGGTTATCGACGTAATCAAACGTCAGGGACTTGGGTGCTGCGTGTTGCGGACGGATGTGGTGGTGCCCGGACAACAGCCATCGGCTTTGCCGACGACCACGACGAGGCCAACGGTCGCCAGTTCCTAGACTTCTGGCAGGCTCAGGAGCGCGCCAAGATTTCAGCCCGCCGCCAGACGGGCGTTCCCGGCACCGAGCCTCTCACCGTTCGCTTGGCCGCCAAAACATATCTCAATTGGCTCACCGCTAAGAATGCGCGCACAGCCGCCGATACCAGAGGTCGTCTCAACCGCCACTTTCTTCCCAAACTGGGAGACTGTTTAGTCATAAGCTTGACCAAGACCTTGCTTGACAGGTGGTTGGCCTCGATGGTCCCTGATTGCGACGACCCAGATCGGGTTCGTCGTTCTAAGGATAGCGCCAACCGCGTCCTGACCATGATCAAGGCGCTCCTTAACCACGCGATGCGCGATCCATCGAACGGCCTGATCGATGATAGTGCGTGGCGTCTGGTCAAGCCATTCCATGGGGTCGCGAAACCGCGCGACACCCGTTACACCGACGAAGAGGTTCGCCGCCTCATAAACGGCGCAGGGGATGCGGCAGTCAGTGACCTAATCACCGGGGCCTATTTAACCGGCGCGCGATATGGTGAGTTAACTGAGGCGCGCGTCACTCACTTCGATGCACGCACAAAAACCCTGCGGGTAAACGCCGGAAAGACCGGAGCCCGTACGATCATATTGCAGACAAGTGCTGTCCATCTCTGCAATCGGCTCGCAACCGGGCCTGGCCCCGGGGACTTCCTGTTTGTCCGCGGTGATGGGAGCCGCTGGAAGCGTTCGGACCAGACAAGGCCGATCAAGGACGCTTTGAAAAAAGCCGGGCTCGCTTCTGACGGAAGTATTTATGCTCTGCGGCATACTTACGTTTCACATGCAATTGAGGGCGGCGTACCGCTCAACATTATTGCAGACAACTGCGGAACCAGCGTCCGCATGATTGAGAAGACTTACGCTAAAATTCTAGCTGAAAAGCGCCGTGATTTTATCGAGCGTGGAGCGCCATCGTTCTTGGAGAATCGCCCGAGCATCTGAGAGCTTGAGACGCCCTGGGTTGAGCTATGGACTCCCAGTATCCAGGCAGAAGGCGTAATGAACGCTCGGGGTCGGCCAGCCGAAAAACGAGATAGCCACTCGTTTCCGCGGACTTGCAGGGCATTCGCGAGGGCTCGCAATGAAAAATGACAAAGAACCTAAATCTGTTCGTTTAGCCAAGAACCTTGATGGCGTGCTTCGCGATGGGCCTAAGGAGGGAATCGTTAGAGCAGTCATAGGATTCGAAAGAACTATTAGGAGATTCGTCAGTTGGGCATCAAAAATCGATTGGAGCGCCTTCATCGATGGCAGATGGCAACAACACCTCGTTATGGAAGCGGCCGAAGAGGCTCTCGCGCGCGATGATCTCGGCGAAGACGAGCGGCATCGCATAACGGGCGATCTAGAAGAATTTAAAACCGATTTCGCCGAGATCATCCGAAGCAAGGAAGCATGCAACAAGGAGATTGTTCTTCGCGTGGTCGAGCACGCCCTCTTTATCGGGTATTCTGTCGGGGTTCCTGCTAATAGGTTACACGCACTTCGTTCTGAGGTTGAGAAGGCGCGCGAGAGTATAACAAAGGCGCATACTGCACGCAGAGCGGATAATGTTCAAGCAATCATCGAGAGGCTGGCCAAAGACCTTTGGACTCGAAAACCGTCTTACAAAACGAACAGCGAAGGCACGGCCAAAGAGATACGCGAGGCGGTCAATCTGGAAGTTGCCAGGTTACCAAAAATCCCTACGCGTTGGTGTCCATCTGATTCGGACGACAAGGCCGCCATAGCTAGAGAGATTGAGAGAATTCGCAAGCGCATCGGCCGTATTGCGCAGCCGGACAATTCACATTCATCCACCTAATTTACCGGACGAATGACATTCGTCCGGTAAAGGCTTTCAACGCCTATTTTCAATAAGGACATCGGTGGTCATGTTCTCTGCATTCGCTGGGTTATCGGTGTATCGCGGAGAACGAAATGCTGAAGGTCACCGCGCAAAAAACGCAACCGCTTGTCACGATTCTTGAGCGCCTTGAGGCCGGGAACCTCACCGTCGACGAGGTTTGCGCGCTCGCCAATCGCAGTCGAACCGGCTTCTACGCGGACCTGAAAGCAGGCCTCGTCACGATCCGCAAGATCGGTCGCAAGACCGTTATTCCTGGTCCTGTCGCCAAGCGCTACGTCGCTGGCGAGTCAGTGTAACAGATGCTCCCCCCACACAGACCCAACGGCACGCGGAAGTCAGCAGTCGCACGGGGCTTAACCCAAGCAAGGAGTAACCGGCATGAAAAAGTTCACTCGTCCGTCTTTCAGAAAGGCATCGACCGCAACCCTCGACATCGATTTCGGCGCCGCTGCCCAACAGGTAGCCCGAGTTTTTGAGCCGGATGTCTACACATTGCGCATCGAAACCGCCCGTGTGGTACAAAACAACGCAAATATAAGCATCGCGACTGACATCATTGAAGTGGAAAGTGGTGCGCGCGTCGACACTCGCCCTATTTGGGTCGATGGGCCGAACGCTGGCGCTGGGCAGCTGACTGCCGCAAACCAGCATCTGATCGCGCAGCTGCTGACTCTTGCTGGCCAGCCAACTGCGGGAAACGTTAGTACCCTCGTCCCGCACCTCTCAGGCCTCGTGTTCGAGGCACGGTTGGCACTCAACATCGATAGCCGCACCGGGCGCACCTTCAACGTGCTCGCCGACATATTTCCGGAAGGTGCGTCATGACGGGCGCGCCAATCACGTTTGACGCCGTCGCTCAGCCACTTGCTGAGCTGGGATGGCGGCCCTTTCCCGGCCACCAGGAAACCAAGATTCCCGCGATGCAGGGCTGGAATGGCCTTAACAACGCGGAATGGGATCGCGGCGACCTAGCCGCCGCTATCGCCGAATATCAGCCGGCCGAGGCATATTGCTGTTGCCTCGCCATTCAAACGCAACTCGTCGCACTCGACCTCGACATCACGGATACGACGCACGCCGAGACCGCTGCTGTTCTCGCCGATGAGATTCTCGGCAAAACTCCGCTGATTCGTATCGGGCTCGCGCCAAAGAATGTACGCATTTATCGCAACGCTGGCGGCATCAGGTCGCGCAAACTGCACCCGCTCGAAATCTTCGCCGGAAGCGGGCAGATCGTTGGCTTCGGATGGCACGAGAAAGCTGGTCGCCCATACAAATGGCCGCAGGCCTCACCGCTCGAGATCAGCGTAGACAAGGACGTGATTCCGCTGATTTCGCGTGCGCAGTTGGATTGTTTCACCAGCGAGCTATTCAAGCTCGTGCCACGCCGCCTTTTGTCAACGCGGCAAGGCCGGATAAACGGCTTCGGCGGCCCACAGACCATCGGCGAGCGGCTTGGGATGCTAACCATGCTGCATGGTAGCTGGAAGCGTGCTGCAGGCATTGTTCTGAGCGAAGCTGTAGAAGGCTGCCGGAACGAAACCGGTTGGGTGGTGGTCGCATCCGCCGCCGGTAATGGCGTGGCCGAGGATTTGATCTGGCGGTTATTCGAACGGCACTTCACCGGCTGGGGCGGCTTTTCCGAATCCGACTTGGCCTCGGCGATAAATCGCACGCGACACGTGCTGCAGGTATCAACTACGACGTTCGGCGTCCCGTCGAATTCAGGAGGCGGCAATGCCATTCGACGATAAGCCAACCAGTGACGCATCGGCGTCACATCCATGCGCTGATAACGTCATGCCCCTTCGCCGCGAGCGCACCTTCCGCGCGCCGCCGTCAAAATGTGGTAAGTCTCGCGATGACGACGAGTTGTTTCAACGCGCTACCGACACGATCGCCAAATGGCGGGCAGTCGCGGACCTGCCTAGCATGACTCTGGTGCAGAAATTTTTCCACGAGTTGATCTGCGACGGTGGCAGCGCCATGTTGAAAGACAGGGTGGTAGCGGCCATCGTCACCGCGTTTGGCGACAATATGGGCGGCAAGCGCGCGTTGGCAAGCACATGGGGCAAGATCGCCAAGCAGGTTGCCGCTGAGCGAATGCTGGCCGCTCGTGAGGCGGGGATTCAAGCCGAAAACGAACCTCTGCCCGCCGAGGAAAAAGTCGCGTTGCGTAATGACCTATGGCCAATCGTGCGCGAGCTGGCGGAAGCGCCCGATCTGTTGGACCAAGTGGTCAAGCAGGTACAGTTGATGGGCGTCGTGAATGAGGACGAGCTAATTGGGTTAATCTATATCTCGGCGACTAGTCGTGTCTTGAATCAACCGATTAACCCCCTGCTCAAGGGCTCCAGCTGCGGCGGCAAGAGCTTCACCACAACACGCACCCTGGAATTGATTGGGTCAGATTTCGTACATTACTTGACAAGCAGCAGCGCCTTGTCGCTCGTATATGATGACCGCCCACTCTCTCACTCCGTACTGGTTGTTTTTGAGGCCAATCAGCTGCAGGCGGATGAGAACAGCATGTTCTCGATGCTGCTGAGAACGCTCATTAGCGAGGGCAGGATTGTCCACCAAACGACGGTGGAAGACCAAAGTTCGTCAACGGGTCGCCGCGTTGTTCGCATCGAGCGCGAAGGCCCGATTTCATTGGTGATCACAACGACGGGCGAATTGCACGCGGAGAACGAAACTCGCATGCTCAGCTACAACGTCACGGAGACCCAACAGCAGACGCGTGGAGTGATCGACAACCTCGCCACCCGCGCAACCGGCAAATTCCCAGAGACGCCGGACTTGACGATGTTTCACGACCTGCAACGTTGGATCGTGCTCGGCCCGAACGACGCCATCATTCCGTTTGCCAAACAGATCGCGGAAAGAATCCCGCCTTCAATGGTGCGCTTCCGCCGTGATGTCGGATCATTGTTCACCTTCATAAAAGCATGCGCCATCTTGCACCAGGCGCAACGACAAATTGACGATCAAGGCCGCGTGGTTGCTACACTCGACGACTACCGCCTGGCCTATGCGATCTTTTCAAAAATAATGGCGCAATCGTCCGGACAGGCGGTGACAGAGAATGTGCATGCTGTTGTTGACTTGATAGCCGCTCGCACCACCGCACCGGCGGCCAAGCCCACCGGGGGGCAGTTCACCCAATCCGGCACGAGCGCCGCGACCGCCGAAGTCGAGATTTCGAGCGAGCAGATCGGCACCCTCACAGGTATTGGCAAAACGGCGGCCTACCGCGCCGTCAAGGCCGCCATCGATCTTGGTTTTCTCGTCAACAACGAAACGAGGCCGCGCAAACCGTTCCGGCTGGTGTTGAGGCAACGTGTCGATGACGCAGCCGCCGCACTGCTTCCACATCCAGACACCATCGCGCCTGAAGATGGCGCTGCGTGAGCTCCCAGGGCGCGGCTGTTTCACTGTTTCAGGCTGTTTCAAACAATTCTGAAGCAGCTAACTGCCTGATAGCAAAAGGAATTGCGGCCTCTGTTTCGCTATTTCGCGACTTTCGGGGAAGGGAGGCTCGCAATTTCAATTGGGCTGCGCAGACTGCCGAACAAATTCACGCGCGGCCGCTTCCTGAAAATAGCTAAACAACAAAACAGAAACCTGATGTTGATGCAAAATCATAGAGTTGTCTGTTCCATCTCTGGCTGAAACACGGTGAAACAGTGAAACAGCCAAACCAGACGACCGGTCCGGCCAAAGCTCGAAGGAGATGCCTATGCCTAAGCCGACCGGTTTCCCCCACCACCTACGCAGGCTGGTCCGCGAGCTGCATGCCGCCGGGGGGCTGCGCTGGCGCCGGGCGGATGGCATCATGCCAAGGAAGCCCGCAAGTAAGCCCTGGCTGGCACTTTGCATATCGAGAAGCACATTCTATCGGTGGAAAGCCAAGGCTCGCCAGCGGTCAGCTGTGACGGCTTTATTCGACCGGCTCAACTGGCAGCTTGGGGAATTGCGCTCGTCGTTCGACCGGGCGGCCGCTGCGCATGCGGTAATGGCGGCGGAGCTTGCTTATAATGGCTAATGGCGCGAAATTGGCGTCATAATACCTTTAATATCAAAGTGATAGGCAATTCCCGTCCGATATTCTGGCGATATATTGGCGTAGAGTTTTATGAACCGGTATACGGAGATTATAAAGTGACGAGCTTGCGGCAGCATATTGAACGGGCGCCGTACTTTATTGATATGCAAGCGGCGACGATCACCGGACCTAACCATGTTCGCGTGAGGGCAGCGACCAGTGCAAAGAGAGTCCGCACAGTTCCCGATCTACAAACTCAGTACCTCCCTGGCGCAACGGCCGGAGGCCTTGGGTACTAAAGAGAAATTTTGGATCACACCTACGGCCGTAAAGAGCCTTCCCCAAGAGCCCCATCTCTTCAAAATTGGGCGACCGAACACCGGCGAGAACTGGTCCGAAAGGGTGTGCTGCGAGCTTGCCATCTTGGCAGGTCTTCCATGCGCAATCTATGAGTTTGCCGAGGCTGCGGATGGAACGAGAGGGGTTCTTTCCCGCCGCTTCATCGATGACACTAGCACGCTGATCCCTGGCAATATGTTGCTTGCTCGCCTAACCCCCGGCTACGATGGGACGCAAACCTACAATCAAATCCAGTACACCTTAGGTAAGGTGTTGGCCGTCCTCCGAAGATTACACCTTCAAGGCACCTCCTTTGAGGGACTGATGATGAAAGCGATCGATCTGTTCGTCGGTTACCTCGTCTTTGATGCGTGGATCGGTAACACAGATCGTCATCATCAGAACTGGGGCGTAATCGTTGCGATAGAGGGGCCCGACGATTTTGCATTTCGGCTGGCGCCCACGTTTGACCATGCTTCTAGCCTTGGAAGAGAATTGTCCGAGGACAATCGAGCCCGGCGTCTTTCGACCAACGACCGGCGAGACGATGTTGCAGCATACGCCACTCGCGCACGCTCTGCGTTTTTCACCGATGGGCCAGAGTCGAAACCGTTGCTCATGCGGGATGTCCTTGCCCAGCTTAAACGGAGCAATCAAACAATGACGAATTTTTGGGCGGGTCGAATCTGCGCTATTTCTTCTAGACACGTTAATGATGTATTCACACGTGTGAATCGAAGTTGGATTTCACCGCAGGCTGCAGAATTCGCCGTTGCGCTTCTCACTGAGAACGCTCGTGTGATTCGAGAGGTATGTCTTGACCGATAGGCTTTTCTTGGCGTGGCAAGACCAAGATACGCGCCGCTGGCACACGATCGGACTCCTCACCGCAATGGGTGACGGCTACGAATTTGTGTTTACCAAAGGGGTCAAATATCTCCGATCTATGCCGTCCAACTTGTTCAATATGAAACCAGGCGAGCGGTTCCGTTCGGCGAACCTTATGCCTCTGTTCCTGAATAAGATTCCGCCTCGCGCGCGTACTGATTTCGCCAAGATCGCACACTGGGTAGGTCTCGAGGGTGGTGAGAACGAATTCACTCTGCTCAAAAGATTTGGACTTATTGCGGGCACTGACGCCTTGATGGTTTATCCTGAACCGAAGGTTGATGACGGCCACTACACAGTTGATTTTTTTGTGCATGGGATGCGTCACATGCACGATGATGCACCTAAATGGTGCAAAAGCCTTTCGGAAGGAGACGAGCTTTTGCCACTGCTCGACGTGAAAAATCCGGTAGATCCATCGGCTGTCGCTCTGCGCGGTAAGGATGGAACGATAATTGTTGGCTACGTTCCGGCATTCTATGCGAACGACCTGTATCGCATCTTAAGGCACAAAGATGCTGCGAAAGGCGCCAAAATCACAGTCCAAAGAAATAACTCAGACGCCCCAATCCAATTACGTATGTTTTGCCGATTTGCTGCCCAGGTCGGGGAAGGTTTTCGGGTATTAGACACCAACGATCATGAACCACTTCTCGTTGTCCCAGCGTGAGCGAAGGTTGGAATTTGCCGCGCGCTGCCATGCGGGCGCTTACCACCAAAGCGCCGCATCGGCAATTTCCCTCGGGGCCGGTTTCAAGCCGATAAATTTGCCGGAAACCCTTGCTAGTTCGGCGGCAAATTAGATAGACGCCAATCGGCTCGAATATCTTTGCCGCCAAATTTGGATTTCATTTTCGACTGCGTAAAACGGCGAACCTAGCGCTACGGATTGCTCATGCGCGAAAATCCTGCATTCCTAAAGCGTTCCAAATTAATTGGCCTGCCTGTGTTGAAAATCGATCGGGGCCTCACTCCGTAGCCGTGGCGCGCGGATCCGCCCCTCGTAATATAAATCGCCCAACGACGCGCCCCGGTGCCCCGCATGGTGACAACGAAAGGCTCGCCAGCGATTGAATGATCTCCGCCTGCCGATGCGTCGGCACATGGCCGTGGCCCACAAAGGTCGTCACCTCGCTTTCATGGCCCAGATTTTGGCTCCAAGCCTTCCATTCCTCGGGAGTGCGGTAGAGGCGTTCGCCGGGGCGGACTGCTCGCTCCATCTCACGCCGTGCTACGCCGAACCGGCGCCGATGCAAGCTCTTTGGCGGGGACCGCAAAATGTGGTATTATTTTAAAGTTATGGTAGAAGATATTGATGTTAATGCAGAGCCGAAAGCAGGACCGCACCGCTGGAAACCTGGGCATTCAGGCAATCCGCGCGGTATGGTACGGGGCAGCCGTCATAAAGCGTCCCTTCTTGCGGAGAGCCTGCTCGACGGAGAGTGCCGACGCCTGACAAGGCAAGCCATCGAACTGGCTTTGGGCGGCGACATTCAGGCGTTGAAAATGTGTTTGGAGCGGATTTTACCACCTATCCGAGAGCGTCCTTGTTCGTTAAAATTGCCACCGATTACGACCGCCGCAGAAGCCGCCGTCTGCTTGGCCCGGGTTCTCGAAGGCATGGCGTGTGGCGAGATATTACCGGCCGTGGGCGCGGCGCTCAGCGCCACGCTCAGCGCCTACGTCAAAATCCTTGAGGCCACGGAAATCGAGGCGAGGATTTCGGCGCTCGAAGTGCGAGAGAAGATAGGCGAGGATGCTTAGCCATGGCTTACAAGCAACGTCTATCGCGCCTAGAGGCGCACAGCGACCTGCGATACCGAAAGGAGCAAATCCAAGTCCAATTGAATTTCATCAGTCCCGATGGAACGCAGACGGCAGACTTTGCCACTACCCTTGACGACGATCGCCTTTGCCTTCATCGCCGCCCCGAAGAGACCATCGCAATGTTCAAAGAACGCGTCAGCGATGAGCTTAGCCGCAGAGATGAGCATAACAAGCACCCGCGTAAGAACCCCGTGCGTGTCATCGTTTTTGGACCCCAATCCGGGTGACCCGAGACCCTACGGAGTTCCTCTTCCAGTTCACAGCGTTCGAAGGCCTAGGTTCGTAGACCTTCAAATCGGGAGGTCGACGAGATGATGCGGCTGGTGCCGATATCGGTCGTGATGGCCGGTGCCGCTCTCGAAGCCAGCGCGAATGAGATCATCCAAGATATCCTCGATGGCTTCACCAACCTATCGCTCACGAGGGGGTGACGAAATCAGCCGGCCGCAAGCGCGCCAATTCATTGGCTTGCTCAAGCGCCTAGCGCGCAAACACGATTGCGCCTTTCTGTTGGTTATACCGACATATTGAAGGGCATAGATAAGTTGTCGATGCTAGCTCAAGAGACGCCGAAAAGAGGTTCTCCTACGAGACTTAAGTCATGTGCTCTTGGTACGACTTGGTAAATATCTTTCCCAATAGATTTCAAAAGTCATTTTCGGGGCATGGGTTACCGACGACTCGAGTTCGCAAACGAAAAGACTTTAACTTCCGCGAACCTCGCTTGTTACTACGTTCGATCATATTTCTTTGTGTAAAAGTTTGTTTTTCAAAGCAATGATCCGCCTGGCGCTCACTTCGATACGCTCGGAAGTAAATCGCCCCGCTTCGATGGCGGCCCGGATGACGCGCGTGAACAACTGCGGCATCTGAGGATCCGCATGTTCCCGGTTGGAATAAATAAAGAGGTCCAGTCCGGCTTCCACGCCAAGGACAATGGCCTCCTCGGGAGAAAAATTGTTGCGTAGGGCGCCCATCTGCATGTCATCCGAGACGATAACGCCGTCATAGCCGAGCTTGCCACGGAGCAAACCGTTGATCGCTATCGGCGACAAAGTCGCGGGAAGGCTTCCCCCCGTCAGATCGCGATGTACCAAATGGCCAACCATAACCATATCCGCCATCCCGGCATTTATAAGCTCCGCAAAAGGTTGGAGTTCTTGCTTCCTCCACACAGAAGAGATGTCCGGAAGCGACAGATGGCTATCTTGGCCTGTCGATCCATGGCCGGGAAAGTGTTTGATCGCCGTCAGAACGTTATTCTTATGATGGCTTGAAATGAAGGATTTCGCGAATTCCACCACAGCCGCCGGGTCTGACCCAAAACTTCGCCCAAGGCCCGCAATGATATTGCTGCGCGTGTTCAGGTTCAGATCAACGACGGGACCTAGGTTGACGTTAATGCCGAGCCGATGGAGTTCCTGTGCGGTGCGGCCATACATCAGGGCAGCGGCGCGCGGCGATGTTGCCGCCATCAATCGCGACTCCGGTAGCGGCTCGAAGCCGCGATCCGCTCTTAGCCGCGAAACCACGCCGCCCTCCTGGTCAACCAGCAGGAAAGGCAATACCGGCTTGGCGGCTTCGCGAAAGAGCGTGGTCAACCCCTGAGCGGCGGCCGGGGAAGGCAAATTATCCTCAAAGAAGATGACGCCGCCGATCTGCCCTATTTGGAGCCAAGCCTGTAACGCCTGAACACCTGGTGCCATGGGGTCCGATCCCCAACATCCCAGGACGAGCATCTGACCGATCATCTCGTCGAGCGTCAAATTGAGCGCGTGCGACGCACCAGCTTGCGCCGACGCCGGGGCGGCCCCGGACAGGAGTCCTGCCGCCAAGCCGGCCGTCGCAGCCAAAAACGCGCGGCGGCGCAGTCTCGTTTGGAGGTTGTGTGTCAGTTGCAAACCCCGGTATTTTCAGTATACTTTCGCTTATTATGATTAATTAATGCTTTATCACTTAGACGGAATAAGGGTCGCGTATGCTTGGCTCTTGTACCATAAAAATTGCATCAACCGTCTTGGCGGCGGCGACTTCCGTCAATCGAAATTTTACAATTCCCGGGCGGGCAAGGCGTGCCGGGTGCGTAGCGTTTTATTGTGCGCGCCGTTTTTTTCAGTATTGGATAAAGACCAGCTATCAACATTCAGCACTTTATACTTCTCTGTGCGAACGGAAAGCCTAACCCATGCGTAACTCGCGAGTTCGCATCCTCTTTTTAGCGCACCTTATGTTGCTCTGGACGGTTGTGCCCGGCACCTCCAAGGAAAATAGAATCGCCTTGGTCATCGGCGTTTCCAAATATCAGCATTTTGAGCAGCTCAAAAATACTGTTTCCGATGCCAATTTGTTGGCTGAAAAGCTGCGGTCAGTTGGTTTCCAAGTCGATTTACGGGCAGATGTTTCGAAGGATGGTCTCAATCAAGCATTGAGAGAATTCGGCCGCCGGATCGAAGCGGGAGGCCCGGACACGGTCGCGCTATTTTATTATGCCGGTCATGGCGTGCAAGACGACAAACAAGTCAACTATCTCATCCCCGCCAGCGCAGATCTCAAATCGGTGGTCGATTTGCCGGTCGAAGCGTTGCCCCTCGACACCATCTTAAGAATGATGGAAGAGGCGCATCCTCGCGTCGCTTTCGCCATTGTTGACGCCTGCAGGGACAATCCGCTGCCCGCAAGCAGCCGGCGCGGTGCGAAGCGCGGGCTTGCTCTGGAAGACGAGCGCCGCGGACAATTGATCGCGTTTTCGACGGAACCCGGTAAAACGGCGCTCGACGGGGAAGGCGATCACAGCCCATTCGCGGAAGCACTGGCAGACCTCATCGGCGTCCCGGGCCTGGAGGCAACAGCGCTTTTCCGGCAGGTTTCCAAAAGAGTCTTGGATGTCACGAACCAGGAACAATTCCCTTGGGTTACACAACGTCTTACCGAAGATTTTTATTTCCTGCCCGGGGCGCCCGGCGAAGTCTCCTCCCTTCCCAAAGTGAGTCCCCCGGCGCTTCCGGGTAACGCGGGGGCGCCAGCAACGGGCTCTGTCGATACTGGTGAAATCGAATATGGAAAGGCAGTCATTGACAATACCGCGAGCGCCTATGAGACATGGCTCCGTAGCTTCCCCAGCCATCCGCGACAGCCGAGCGTCGTCAAGCTTTTGCAACGCCTTAGGGAAGAGGAGCTTTGGCAGCGGGCAGAGGCTTCCAGCTCTCCGGCCGAGAGTCTTGCGACGCTGGATCGATTGCTGATCTCTTATCCAGATGGCGTCTATGCCGAAAAAGCCCGTGAACGGCAGGCCGCCTTACGTGCGCCGGAAGCCGGACCCAAAGCCGAAAATCCGCACGGCGGCGCGACGGAGGCGCTTCGCGTCCAGCGTCACGCGGGCCTGGATGCACCAGGCAACGATCGCGGCAGCTGGATTCGGGAGGTCGCATCCGTCGACGACTGCGAACGTATTTGCCTGGCTGATCCCGGGTGTGCCGGTTACACCTATAATATTCGTAAATCGACGTGCATTCCAAAGAACTTCATTGGTCCCTTGTCGCAGCATCCGGAGTTTCCGGTGACAGGCGTTGTTCTCGCCCGCACGGAGCAAATTCAGCCTAGCGGCATGGTTTTGAGCCCGCGCGTTGTTCGCCATGCAGGCATGGATGCACCGGGTAACGATCGCGGAAGCTGGATCAGGGATGTTGAGACCGTCGACGACTGCGAAAGCATTTGCCTGGCTGATCCGTGGTGCGCCGGCTACACCTATAATATTCGCAAATCGACATGCATACCAAAGAACTTCATTGGTCCGCTGATGAAGCACAACGAGAAGCCGGTGACCGGAGTTGTTCTTGCGCGCGCCGGCGGCAACAGGCCCGTCGTCACCACGAGCGTTGCCCCGGTCTTACCGGCGCCTTTATCGGCCGAGGAAATCGAAGTGGCTGACCGGCTCACACACAACTTTCAGCAGCGCTATCAACTCAAGGGCATGCCGGGTATTAACGAAAGCATCGCGGTGTGTTACGATCAGGTTCCGAAGGTGAAAACAGGCGCCAGCGCCGTCCTTTATTGCGTCGCATTGGATTTTCTGGCTTCTCAGGCTCCGTCATCCCCAACCCTGGCCAAGCTTGATCCATCCCTCAAATTCAACCAAGTCCAGAACGCATATGCCAGGGCCGCCTCGATCATGAACCGGATGAATATTCAAGATTCGGAGCTCACGCTGTCGCGTGCGAAAGAGGTGGCGAACCAGGCAGCGATAAAAATCATGGAAGTGAAACAGGCCTCGGCCGCGCCGCCCCGCCGGGGATTGACGAAGCGGACGCGCGCACGATGAACTCTTTGGGGATTGGGTGCAGGGGGGGCTCTATTTGGCGCTCAATGGCGTTCCCGGTGTTGGCCCGGCCAAAGTGTAAGCATCGTAGAATGAAATCGAAATCTCTGGGCGTTGCCTGCCATCGGTCTTGGCGATGACTTCGCGGGCGGTCTCGTAGAAGAGTTCCTTTACGTCGAGCCCAGGTTTGGCGATGTTTTTGAGCAAGGCAGCGGTAAAGGGGCTATCGCCGTCGAGGCCGCCATCATCCGCTGTCGAGAGATACTGCGTGGCATAAGCAAGGATCAGCCCCTCCGGGTTTTTGACCGGTGCGAGACCACGGGTGATCTGGCCGCCGCGAGAATTCGTCCGCTTCAACTCGCGTTCTGCGCCATTGTCGCGGCAGGCGTCGAGGATGGCGATCCGCACACCCTTTGCGCGTCGCAATTCCCCGATCAAAGTTTCGACAGGTACCAATTCATAGGGTATGTCCTCTATCGACGAAAATTGAGCATCGACCGGAACGACGTAAGGAATGTCACCAAACGTTGCGCCATGACCCGCGAAGAAAATGAGCGCCACATCGGCCGCTTCCACTTCCTTGGCAAAACGGCCGATCGTTCGTTCGAGCGAGCGTTTGTCGAGGTTCTCGCCATACACGACTCTAAATTGGAGATTTTGCAACGCATCGCGCATATTGCGTGCGTCGGTCACGGGATTGGCGAGCTTGTCAGCGTGCTCATATTGACCATTACCAATAACGAGCGCAACCCTTGTTCCCGCCCCCAGTGGGCTCTCCCGTCGTTCCACGTTCGATCCTGTAGACGGGTGCGCAGTGGCGGCTTCTCCAGTTTTTGCGGGAGAAACACGCTTTGGCAAGGATGTTATGTCCAGCAATGCCTGGACAATTTCTCCGTCGTTCGGTTGAGTCCGAAGGAAGAGGCTGAGATCGGAGCGCGCCGCGTCAAAATTGCTGAGGAGCTTGTAGGCGAGGCCGCGCTCGCGCAACGCATACGTCGCGTTCTTGTCTATATTGAGGGCCTGTGTGAAATCTGCAATGCCCTCAAGCAGCCTTCCAGCTTTCACGTAAGTCTTACCGCGATCGGCAAGCAGACCGCTGTCATTCGAATCGAGTGATAGCCCCTTGGTGTAGTCGTCAATCGCAGAATCGTAACGGCCAAGATCGGTGAAGACGAGACCCCGGCTGCGATAAACGAAACTATAGGTCGGAGCGAGCTGGACGGCTCTGTCGGCATCGCTTAACGCATCAGCCAGCCGCCTCATTTCCTTGTACGCGGACTGCCGGTTGTCAAAATAGCCCGCGATTCTTGGATTCAGCCGGATCACCTCGGTGAAGTCTTTTGCAGCCTCGCCAAACTGCTTGAGATCCATGTAAGCAAGGCCTCGCCTGTTGAAGGCCCGCTCGAGAATTTTGCGGTCAGATGATTGCGAAATAACGCGTGTGCAATGATCGATCTTGACGGCGGGCTCCTTCGAATTCCGGCACGCCTCCATCGAAAACTCGAAACCCACGGCACGGACGCCGGATGAACGCCCGGCCGCCTGACCCGGCAGGGCATAGAGGAGAGTAGAGCAGACCAAAAGAAGAATGATACGCGGCAATCGCTGCGTTGAGAACAATCGACGCAGTGGAGAATAGCGCGGAAAGAGAAATGAAAAAGACATTACGTAACCGTCAACCGGAATTCGATAGATTACATTACATTCGAAATTTATCCATCTCAAATTAAGGCTGCACCGACTCGGCAGCCGCTGCCGTTAATCGACATCATAGCCCGCGGCCGGCAAGGCGGATATAATGATTATGCACCCAGCCTGTCTTTGCGGTTCCGGAGCGTATATATTGAACGCGGAACCAGGGTCCGTCGGAGTCTGCGATGCAGACGGAATCACCCGTAAATAACTCATCTATTTCGTGCCCAAGCCCTTTCGGGGTATGTGGTGCGTCACGAACGGACAAATTATTGTCCCCTTGGGGATCGAGTCCGGTAACATATCCAACACGCCCGGAGCATTCGTGAGGCGGAGCGGCCATTGCCGCGCGCGGCTTTCCTCCTAAGTCGTCGACCCAATGGCGAGCCGACATCTCCAGAGACCACTGAGGACTTTTTTGGCAGAGGACGCCAATATCCGTAGCGGCCGCTTGATAATCGCCATCAAAGCCCATGCTAGACAGGTAATCGCGTAGCCATCGCCTGACGGGCTGCGGATCATGCGGCTGGTTGAGCTCAGTGCAGGACATAGCGCCAGTACCATGAGAGGTGGGAGGAAACGCAGACGGTGCAGGCGATTCGTTTTGTTTCAGCTCTGCCAGCCGGGCGCGCGCGATATCGCTATAAAAAGATTGAGGGAACTGCTGGATATACCGTTCAAGCACCGCGACGCTGGTGGTATTCTGAATCGTGCCCCAAACCTCCTGCGCCTCATTCGGCTGCCGGGCCGGGGCCGGCAGAAAGGATTGCGGCGGCGGAGCCGATTCCAATGACTGCACCCCAGCCGATACGGAAAAATAAAAACTTCCGGTGATCGGCGATGACGACACCCAAGGCTGTTGCGCGCCGCCGGTCTGCTTTTTGACTTCAAGCCCCACTTCGTTGAACACGTCGAAAATACCCAGGCCTGGTCTTTTCACTGTTTGCGCCAAAGCTTGCGTAAATGGGCTGTGGCCCTCTTCACCATCCATCGCCACATTGCCAGGTTGTGTCGCGAATGAAATGAGCGTGCCTTCGGGCGCGCGCATTTGTGCGAGGCCGCGGTCACTTCCCCGCAGCGCACGCCCGCCAAAAGGATTGTTGCGGCAGGCATCGAGAATAATGAGATTGAGCCGGGTGCCTGCGCCTTCCATCTGGCGCATCACCAAAGCCGTGTCCAGCATCTCGAAATCAACATCGGCTTCGCGTTCCGGATTGGCGGAGACCGGCACGAGATAATTGGCTCCGCGTACCTGGACGCCGTGGCCTGCGTAGTAGAAGAGGCCAACGTCAGCGCCCTGCATCTGCGTACCAAAACGTTTGACGACCGCCTCGAAGCCGGACTTGTCGAGATCGAGCTGAGCGCCGCCGCCGACGAGGTCGAAACCGAGTGATCGCAGCGTATCAGCGATCAGCTTCGCGTCATTTACTGGATTGGTGAGCGGAGGGACATTGAGGTAGGCCGAGTTGCCGACGACGAGCGCAATGCGCTTCTCGGCGTTGGCGGGGTGGACGGCCGCCAGTGATACAGCCGCGTACAGGAATGAGGTGGTTAACACCATGCCCAAGCGACTCAAAAGCCTCACGTAAGTGCTCCCCACAATCGTGTCATTTGGTTATTTGACTTCCGTATTCACGATCTGCACGCGGCGGTTCTCGCCGCCAAAAGGATCGGCCGGGTTCTTTAGCTGCGTCATGCCGTAGCCAATGGGGATAAGGTTCTCGGGCGCCAGGCTGAATTTTTCAACGAGAAAGCGCCGGACCGCGTCCGCCCGCCGTTCCGAAAGATCCATATTATAGGAATCATTACCCTTGGCGTCGGTATGACCGGCCAGAAGAAAGACGCAGCCTTTCAAGTCGCCGGAGCGCAGGGCGGCACCAAGATTGACGAGCGCTGGAACCGCGCGGGGTCCGATGACGTCCGAATTGTAGTCGAAGGTGATTTCGAGATCGATACTTGGCCTTGCTTTGGCAATCTCAGCCGCCTTGGTGCGCTCCTCAATCGAAATCAACCGCGTTTGGCGATTGCGCAGGCTGTCGATGAATTTCCGATCGGGTTCCTGCTGCGGTTCCGCTGTAAGCGACCGCGTGGTGCGCAAACTGCCCTTCGGTCTTAAGGCTTCGAGGATTTGAGCGGCCGAAGGCTGCTCTTGCGCCACGGCTCTATCGACCGCCAGCAACATCAAGCAACTGGCTACTACCAGACAAACCATCCACGCTTTTGTGTGACCCCGTGCCATTGTTCATCTCCCTCTGTTTGATCAGCGTACCTCAACTTTTATAGCCGTGCGCGAAATTTCAGACTTTGCGCTTTGAGGAACCTGCGATGACACTGGGGTTCCTGCAGCAGTCTTCGCCTCAATCGCAATAACCCTGGCCACCGAGCGCGTGTAGTTGTCGACCACCGTGAAGTCGGATCGACCAAAATCATGCTGGATGCCATCGACATCTTTTGCCTGTTCCGTGCAGACGCCGATCACTGACTCGGAACCTTTGTCTTTCATGCGATATTGGAACGGCGCCTCGATGGCGGGAAATTGGACTTCCGCATTGGCCCGGATCCGGTTGTCCTGCTGAAACCTGTTCGGAAACAGCACGGTGCCTTCCCCCTTTTCGTCAACGTTGGTGAGGGTCAGGAAGCAATCCTTATCAGAGACAATGGTGAAGACCGGTGTATCACCTTGCTGATAGGCGTTTCTGTCCGACGTGATCGACAGGCCGCTCCGATGCGCAGGTTTGGCTGCGATGTTCGGATCATTTATCGCTACCACCTCCAGGGGTGCCTCGTCGGTGATGTCCTGGGCCAGGGCCTTGAACGCGATTTCAAATTGATCGCGCGGAACGAGGCTTTGTTCGAGTCGGCGGAGCATCGGTTTCAGCCGTTTGTCGGAATCAGCCGCTGCTTTGCTGAACTCCTCCTTGGTCAGCCCAAGTTCGGCGGCGGCGAGCGTTCCGTCGACATCATCTTCGTAGCGTTTCGCCAAGGTATTGATCATTTCGATGCCGTTGAACTTCAATGTCGGATCGAGCCCGGCGTTTGTCATGGCGCCGGCGAAGCGCTTAAGGTCTCCCTCGATGACCGCATCCATGATCTCGGGCGGCGGGTAAAGTGCGGCGACGGCGTCCTTGACATCCTTCGAAAAGATATTGCCCGCGAGAACGTTCGCACGGATATCATCTTTCGCTTTCCGCATGCCCTGGTCATGGCATCCCATGCAGGAAATGCCGTTCGTCACGGCAAAATCCTTGCGGGATGGGTCGCGGACAATGTTGGTCGGTCCTTTATCGAGCGGCTGGCCCTTGCTGTTATTCAGGAAGTAGGCCTGAAAGCCGTTGGGCAGGCTGAAAATGGTTTCTCCGCCGTCGTGATTGAAGCCGTGCGGTCCGCCCGGCCCAAGGGGAAACTCGTACAGGCTCTGCCTTTCGCGATTGCCGCCAAAATCATACGAAGTCCAGAAATAGCCGTTATGCGCCACGTGCCGCTCGATCAAGCGGTTGTTCGCACTAACCCCAGATTTCTGGAATCCGGCACGTTTGACCACGGATCGCCGGATATCGTCCTCAATATCGACGCCTTCGGCCAGCGCCAGCTGCTGGAACGAGGAAGGCAAGTGGAGGAGCCGATTATAGAGCGGCGGCCGTGCCGCAGCGAAGGCGAACCAATCTGCCCTCACATAAGGGAGTTTAGTCCCAGTAGCGCCCTCTAAAACATTGGTGAATTGCGTGTCGGTCACGACGGCATAGGGATCGTTGGCGAGAAGCAAATCCCAGTCGCTTGGGCGCCAGCCGATGTCATCAAGATTGATCCGGAGGATCGAATGTTCGGGATCGATCGTCTCTAGCCTGACAACATCGGGGGACCGGCTCAAACTGTTGACGAGTTTGATCGCACCTTGGGTGTAGACTTTTAGGGCTTCAGGATCGACACAGATATTGGTGAAATGCGTGAGCGTGAGATAACGCGTTCCAGTGGCGCGCGTGCGCGGCAGTTTCTCCAGGTCGGCGGCGATCGCGGCCACGATATCCTTGTTGGTCACGAATTTATGAGTTTCACAAGTTGCGGACTGTACGGCTAAAGAATTGATCCAGGCTTCGAGCGCCTTGATCTCGGCCTCGTTCGGGCCGGGCGTCGTCGTTTCTCCCATGACGACGTCAAGCGGCATTTCCCGGTCAACAATTCGCTTGAAGAGATAGGAGCCATAGGGATTGCCCGGAACGATCAGAGCGCGGTTCTTGCCAATCTCGTCGAGCTTCAAAATATTGCCGAAGCCACTCGCCGGCTGTTCCCGCTTGACGAGGCGTCCCTGTTGATGGCAGCGGGCGCAATTGCGCTCCAGAACATCGAAAGCCGCTTTCGCCGCGGGTTCGGGTGGCACGAGGATGGTGTCCTCGGCGGCCGAAGCCGAGATGCCGGCGCATGAGGCTCCTACCCAGACCGCAGATGCGAGCAGCCAGCGCCTCACATGAGAGCCAGACTTGGACGCCATCGTCTCCTCCTACGCAATTACCTGCCACCGGCGATTATTCGAAAACCCGCTCTTACAAAAAGTCAGCCAATAATAATAACGTTCTAGCTGATCCAGCACCAAACTGCATAGTCCGGATGGGAGGTGCGGCGCCGATCGTGTTTTTGCTTGCTTGGGCAGACCGGCGCCGCGTCGGCAATTTGCCTCAAGCGGTTTTGGGATAAATGCGATGGGCATCCAATTATTGAAACTTGAAGACTGCGCCGCCGACCGAACTTCCGAAATAGGTGGTGCCATAGAGCGCTCCATTCTTGTCGAAGATGAGGTCTGACACCGGCCCGTAACCATCCGTCCCGTTCTTAAACCCGTAGAGCACGGTTTCGGTCCACGCCGTCTTTCCAGCTGCGGGCGGCGCCAGTTTGAAAATTGTGCCTCCGTTCAACGGAGAGCTTCCACCCTTCGTTGTGCCGTAAAGCGCACCGTTGCTGTCCAGGATCACACCGGCTTCGGGGTCGCAACCGTTGACCCCATTACCGAAGCCGTAGAGCACCGTCTTCGACCATTGCGTCTGATTAGGAACTGGTGGGGTCAACTTGAACACCGTGCCGCAGTCCCCTCCGCCGGGGTACGGTGTTGTGCCATAGAGCGCGCCTTTGCTATCGACGCTCAGATCGGCAACCGGATGCACGCCGTCGGTCAAGCCTTTGAAACTATAGACTACGGTCTCGGTCCAAGCAGTTTTGCCTGGGGCCGGAGGCGTCAGTTTAAATATCGTGCCGGAGCCCGACGTCCCACCGAAATATGTTGTGCCGTAAAGCGTGCCCTTGCTGTCGAAGGCCAACCCGGCGTACGGGCCAAAGCCGTCACTCGTGCTCGCGGAGGGGAAGCGATGTAGTACGGTCTCCGTCCATTGTGTTTTCGGGGCTGCTGGCGGCGTCAGCTTGAACACCGTGCCATAATACCCATAGCCCCCTCCATAAGCCGTCGTGCCGTAGAGCGCACCCGTGCTGTCCATGATCAGGCCGGCGAGTGGCGTGTTTCCGTCACTTCCACTCCCAAAACTGTAGAGTACGGTGTAGGTCCATTTTGTCGCCGGAGGCACAGGCGGCGTCAGCTTGAACACTTTGCCAGCGAGACCTCCATCGGCAGTTGTGCCGTAGAGCGCGCCTTTGCTGTCGATGATTACGCCGCCACGCGGATGGCTGCCGTCGGCCCCGGCCGTGAAGGCATAAAGAAGCGTCTTGGTCCATTGTGTCTTGCCGGCGGCCGGCGGCGTTAGTTTGAACACGGTGCCCCAGCCGCTGCCTGTCATTCCCCCGCCATATGTCGTGCCATAGAGTGCGCCACTGCTGTCCATGGCGAGCCTGCCTAACGGATCGATGCCGTCGGGGTAGCCGGTAAAACTGTGGAGCACGGTCAGAGTTGGGGCCGCCGAAGCGTTCCCAGCGAAACCGGCGGCGGCAAGACACGCGGTGGAGCCGATGACAAAACGCATCATTTCCGATCGGGCGCCTAGTAAAGAACCGTTACTAAAAGCCATGGAAATCCCTCCTAAAAATCAACATTCGAAGTTACTTAGGAGCCGAAGTCGGCGGATGCTTTATTGGTGAATTGATTCAACGTGCCCACCGTTAGCCCAGTTCGACAGCCGCGCCTTTTTTGCGGAAGCTTCGACCTGCTCCGGCTCCTATTCCGAAAACGATTCTTCGGAAGCTAAACCGGCGATTGGGCTCCAAAATAAATTTTTTATATTTCTCGCCAGATTGGCGCGCGACCTGCCGTTAAACTATCTTGTTCCATGGGTGTCCCGAGCGCAAAGGACCGTTCGCTCCGGATATGTTGTTGTGCCGTAAAAAAGCATTGGTGAGGCCTCAGATGTGGTCTATTCCATTCGTGGGCCGTACGAAGAGCATTACCTGGAAATTCGCGGTATGGACCACATGATCCATCGGCATTCGTTTCACCGGGTGATCTTCAGCGCCCGAGATACTGGAAAGCTGGATGATGGCGAAATTCTCGGCGTTAGTCGAGTGACAAGGATGATGCTCGACGCCCAACGGCGACAGCCGGACGAACTTTTCTTTTGCTTTCAATTATAGTTTTGACTTGGTGAACGGTTCAAAATAAAGTTTTACTGTTGAGAGTTGGTTCGTCGTGTTCCTATTCCCTCAATAGCTCGACAATGCCGCCATGGTTCACACAAATATCCGGCCCGCGTGTCGCATAGGAATATAGGCCATCGCGACAGAGTGCAGTTGCACCTTCATGCGGAACCGCTGTTGGTTTGTGGATGCAAATACCTTCGACATTTTGATAGTAGCCGACGGCACAAGCCGTCGGCACATATTGCGCTTGTGCTAGGGCTGGCGTTGTAAAGGCGATCATTGTTGCCGCAATCAGCATGTTCTCCATTTTCGAATCTCTAGTTAAAGTGGCACACTGTGCTTCGTTTATGCGACTTGTGCTGGGTCTTTTTTTGATCTGCTGCGTCTGCGATTAAGTTGACGCGTCCTTTGCTCTCGTGGCAACATTTGGGGCAGCGAAGTGGCAAGGCTAGGCTGCCCGGGGCGCGGGTCAGTCAGTGAGGCAACTGATAAACAGCGCTGCCACAGCTCGCCTTGATCACGG
Source organism: Methylocella sp. (assembly GCA_036560885.1). Taxonomy (GTDB): domain Bacteria; phylum Pseudomonadota; class Alphaproteobacteria; order Rhizobiales; family Beijerinckiaceae; genus Methylocapsa. Next base: position 7,995 of record DATBQJ010000068.1, on the reverse strand, counting down.
GGCTGCTTTCCCATGGCCGCAACCATCCATGATGCCATGCGCCAGCCGCGCAATAAATCCCGCGATGCACTTGGACCGACAAATCGCCCTCCAACTCATCCTCTATCGGATTGTTGTATGTACCGAGTGTGTGGGACGGTCCGACCGATCGGCCCACACAATCATCGCCTCTGCAATACCAATATGTATCAGCATGAGCGGACGTTGCCGCGATTATCGTCATGGCAATGATATTTACGATCTTCATCGCTATTCCTCCTTGCTTTCCAAACATAGCGCCAACGACTTAATTTCTGCTTCATCCAAAATGGCATTTTAGCACTTTGCCCGCACGTCTATATTCAATACTTTAAGGACGTCGTAGCCGAGCCAAGTCGGGCCAAAACTCCCCCATACTTGGTGTGATAGTGCCCTTGCACCAACTCGGCTGATTGCCTCGTTATTCCGGTCGCTTAGATTAATATTTTGAAGTCGGGATCTTATTTTTCGGTTCGGGACAGGAGCCGGGAGATATCATTGGATGCAAATAGCGTTGATCTCCCGCTCAGACCTTTTGGTTTGATGACACCCGCGCGTGTCTCAGTATCCTGGAATACTGCCGAGAACGCCTCCAAGAATCCCTAATGCCACGCCCGCCGCCACAGCACCATCATCGCCGCCTCCATCATAGTAACCGCCGTTATAATAACCGCCGACCCAACCCCGGTAACCCCGATGGTAACCGTAGTAGCCACGGCCATTGTGCCAACCATAGGCTACCGAACGGCCCTGATAACCGCGGAAGGCGCCGTAGCCATGGGCGCCATGGAAACCGCCGTAGTGAAAACCACCGCTATGGAAACCACCGCCGTGGAAGCCTCCGCCATGAAAACCACCACCGTGGAAACCGTTTGCTGACACGGGAGTGGCAAACAGCATCGCCAATAAAGCCAACTTTTTCATCCTAAGCCCCTTTCTTATGAGATTTGATAGTAATCGGAAGCTAAAATGCTCCATACAATCAGGCGTTGATCCAAGATGCATGGACAAGATGGTTTAACTACAACATCTTCATCGTCTCACTTCACACCCACCCACTTCAAAAGCTACGCTTTTCCGCGTATGCTTCCGCCTGCTCCGACCCGGTTCACCGTGCCGGATCCGGCGCCTATTCCGGTAACGCCTCCTTCGAAGCCAAACCGGCGATAGTTCTTGAAAATTTTTTTTATTTTTCCCGCCGGATTGGCATTCGTCGCGCCGTTTGAGTGAGACATCCCCCGCCAGTGGGTGTCTCGAACACGAAGCCCTGTTTCGGCCCGAGGACATGTCATGGCGGCTGGGGACAAGCATCGACGAGGGGAGATCGCCTTGCTGGTGCTCCATTCACTTCCGGCGCAGCACGAAATGTATCTCTACCGGGAAATGCGAAGGCGGTGCATGGATTACATCGTCTCCCTCGGCGTTCCCCTCAGTGACCGATCCTCAGCGGCGGGAGAACTCCTGAGCGAGGTGATGGCGAAGCTTCTTGGCGTTGGCACGTCGAGCGGCACAGATGATGATTTGCAGCAGGCCAACCAAATACCGCAAAGCGCATCCTCGGATGAGAAGCCGCGTACAGCCGCATCGTTTGATATAAGCGTGGATGACCCCGAAAAGGATGAACGCGTCCGCTGGCTCATTCAAGAGGTCGGCGGGCGGCGCGCTCTCAAACACCGATTTGAAGATATCCGAAGGCGGCGCTGGGGACGTGCGCAGGGCCAGGGCTATCGCTTTGTGCAGATTTCGGCTCTCGGTAATGCCGACCCCGAGACCGACAGGGACGAAGAGATATTGGGGCAACAGGAACGGCGGGACCGCCTACAAGAGGACCATGAGGACCCCCACCACGAGCGGGATGTCCAGCGCGCCTGGACCGGCATGCTCGCGGCGGCATCCGGCCGATTCAAGCCTCACGAGGACGTGCGAAAGTTGCTGGACCTTCTTGCACGCGATCCGGTTGTCCAAGCAGGTTTCGGCGTCGAATGGCCCATACGAAAAATCGCCGACGCCTTGAATGTAATTGATCCGGATCCTCCTTGGAACGATGACCGGATCGAAAATGCCAAGAAGCGCCTGCGAACTTGGATTTCCGGCATCAAGCGGGAGTATGGCCTTGATCAAACGGATCTCATGGCCTTGTTCGCCCGCTATGGCCGCATGGCCGCGTCAGGGGTAGGCGGCATAGTGCCTCCGGTAAGTGAACTTGCGTTGGGCACCCCTTCCACGAAAGGGACACCTCATGACTGACAACCGTTCTGAGCGCGCTTTGCTCGCGATCCTTGCTCTGGAGCTCGAAGAGGGATTGGACAAGGACACGCAAACATTTGCTGAAGCGCCCATGCCGGCGCTCGACGCACGTGTTGAAAAATACTTGCGCGCGATGTCGGAAGGCGATTCTGACGCCGGAGATCCGGCAAAGGCTCGCGAGCTGATCCTCGCCGCCATGGCGAAAGATCTGGCGAATAGGGGTGAAGGAAACGGCGAGCATCGGGGCTCTTTCCTATTCAAACCGCTCGCCCGTCGTTTTAGCCGGGCTCACAAGCCCGCTTCTCGTGGCATTCGGCAGGCGGCTCCTACGCGGCGCACCCGCGCCATTCAGCGGATCGGCACCTTTGCTGCTTCGGCGGCAGCGATTCTGGTCGTCGGCTGGACCGGAGCATGGTTCTATGCGCAGCATTCCGTCAACACGGCTATCGCCGAATGGCGGTCATGGGAAGATAAGTCCGGACGCCAATATAGTTGTGCCACGGAAGGCTATGGCGGCACGCCTTTCCGGGTTGAGATGATATGCAGCAGCGCCAAGGCGACTATCATTACCGAAACCGGCAAATTCGCCGCCGAGGCGAAACAGCTCCGTGTCGCCGTCAATTTGTTCCGTCCGGGCGTGATTGTTTCCAAGGTCGAGGGTCCTGTAACTTTTGCCGAACTTGGCAAGCCAGACAGAATTGCGGGGCGTTGGAGCTACGCGGAAGCAACCGTGATCGGCCCGCGGCCAACGCCTGACGGGCTGTCAATTGAGCTTGCTAATTTCGAAGTTGATCGCGTCACCGAACAGGGCACGGAGCCTCTCGCTAGGGCAGAACATGTCGCATTCCGTGCGCGCCTCGATCCTATCGCGACCGTCGCGACAAAAAAACCGGCCTATGATTTGACGAGTGACATCACTGCGGGCTCTTTGCCATCGGGGCCGCCCATGGTTGCGCGTCCGTTTGAAATGAGAATGAAAGCTGTTCTGCACGGCGTCGGAGATATGACGCCAAAACCGCTGCCGGCGCGGATCAAAGGGTGGCAGCGCAATGGCGGTCTCGTAGAAATGACGAGTGTTGAAATTCGCGGAATTGCGGCGGACGCGAACGCGCGAGGAACGCTCACCTTAAGTGAACAGGGGGGCTTTGAGGGCGTCTTGGATCTCTCGGGGGAGCACTATGACCGCCTTCTCGAAGCTCTTACCGGCAAGCCTCCAGAGTTTGCCACGCGCCGTTTGACCGAAGGCGCAACCAAGCCGCAACCGTCGCAAACCGAAAGACGCGCACTGCCTGCGCTCCGCTTCGAGGACGGCGCGGTTTATTTTGGTTCAGCCCCACTTGGCCGCTTGCCGGCGCTTTTTTGAGGGAAAGCCATGATCTCCCCAATTCCACCACGTGGCATTTGGATCTGCCTTTTGTTGCTGGCCTTGTTCGGCGATCATGGCATCGGTGCGCAAGCTGAAACATCCCTCGCGCCTGGCGGCGTCAAGGTTAGCCGTTATCCGAACATGGACGCGCCTGGGAATGACGCAACGTGGGTGCGCGGGATTGCTAGCGTCGCGCAATGCGAGAGCCTTTGCCTCGCGTCGCGCGGCTGCGCGGGATACACCTACAATGTCAAACAAAGCGCTTGCTTTGAAAAAACCGCGATCGGCCCGCTTGCACCGTCGCGCGATCCCACCGTCACCGGCGTTGTTGAGCGAATAGGTGGCGGGCAAGCTGCGCAGGGCCGGGCGATAAAGGTGGAGGGAAAACCGAGTTTCGATTGCCGTAACGCGCATGGCGAGACCGAGGGGACTATTTGCACTTCACCCGAGCTAAGCCGGCTCGATGTACAGCTTACGAATCTTTATTGGTCACAGATAGCGAAGCTAAAAGGCGCAAACGCCGAGGAAGAGAAACGCCGTCAACATGATTGGGGCGTTGCCCGCAACCAATGCGGCTTGGACACCGGCTGCGTGGAACAATCCTATCAGCGCCGGATCGCCGAGTTTGGCGGGAAAAGCTTGCCACCCGCCACTCAGCAAGGGGCAGACCGGAAGCCGCAGCCGATGCCGGACCAGAAAATGCGGCCACCCGAGGCTCCGGCGCCGCGGCCCAAGGGACCGATTGCCACCGTGCAGCAACTGCCCAATCCAATCCGGCTCATTGGAAAAGCGGATCAGCCTTGCGATGTCGCTTCGGTAACTCTTGCGCGATTGCGCAAAACTCTGTCCATTTCCGTTCCCGACGGGCTGACGGTCCAGGCTGAGAGTCTGCGCACCTTCACATGGAAGGTGAGCGGAGCGCCGCCGCTTGGGCCTGCCTATCTCGTTCTTGCAGCGGATGGACCGGTGCGTGTGCAAGGAACGGGATTTTACGCGCTGACACCGGAAGCGAAGGCGCCATTCCGGATCAAGCAATTTTTGAAAGACACCCGCGTCATCATTCCGCTGCATGTAAAAGGCGCACCCACAAGCGGTGAAGTGAAGATCCGGCCGCTGATCGCCGGGCCACTCAAAGTCTCGGCGGCGATCATCGGCTATACGCAATGTGGCGAAAACTCCGATCCGGCGCCCATCGCTTTCGATCTAACGATCGAACCCGGCGCACCGGAAATCGTCATCGCCGACCGTTTCGATTTGGCGAAACCAAATCAAATTATCGCGTCGCCCGATGGTACGCGGCGACTCGAAATCTATGGCCCGCGCTATCGCTTGATTGATGTTGCTACTGGAGCGTTGCTCGCCGATGAGATCGGGAAGGAGCCGCGCTTTTCACCGACAGCGCGGTTCTTCTCTGCAAACGTAGAAAACAATTTCGAAATCCGAGACAGCCTAGACGGCAAGGCTATTCGTCAAAGGGTAAGTGATGACTGGAGAGGAGAAATCGAGTTGGCCTGGGATGATCGCGATAGCTTCCTAATAGCGCATGATTCTGCGGGCGAGGGCAGCGAGTATGGTGTCATCTTGAATTCGCTCGAAGAAAAGGATGTGACGGACATTCAATGTTGTGACAGGGAAGATATTTTCAGCAATTTCCGGCTAGATTTAGAAAACAATTTTGCGATCTCTGATATCGGTCCCAATGGCAATGGATGGAAAGGCGCCTCGAGCCTCACAATTCATGCGAAAGAGAAACAAGAAGCCTCAGCAGAGTTAAGTGATTCATTGTTAGCTGCGCCAGTGTTTCCTTACACTACGCCTAAGCGCTGGGAAACGATCGATCACCTGAAATTCACTCAGCTCCTTACATATAATGTTGAAGACGAGAAATATGGAGCAGCGCTAAAACCCTTCTTAATACGGCCAATCATTATCTCGAAAGGCGAGGTACAAGTTTTAGCCGTCAACAATGAGCCATTACGAACAGCTAGTCGCGGAGTTGAAAAGATCAACTTGCCCGAGGCTGAGTTCGCTTTACGCCGAGATCAGCGTCTTCATGATATCGGTATCGGAATTAACCCTGGCGTACCTTTCTTGAAGCCGGATAGAACTAAAAATCGTTTAGAAGGACTGGAGCTGCTTGCGATCGGTCAAGCAGACGGCTTCCGGCTCACTTTGTTTGCTTCAGAGGGCGGTGGAGATGGTTTCATTGAACAATATGCACATCTTGATGATAGCCGCAGGCCAGGTCAACTTTTTGATTTGAATGGTCTCGATTCAGATGAGGGGGGATTCAGATCGAATTGCTTTTTTGATAATTCGAAATGCGGATTTTCTGCGGAACTCTTCTACAATCGTTATCTCATCGTCTGGCCGAAGGGACGAAGTGCTGCGGCGGTTTATGACGTCGAGGAGCGAAAGCTAATGGCTTACCTCGATGACCTTCCTTCGCCCGATGTTATACAACGCATATCGATCTCCAAGGACCTGAACACGGTCGTAAAACTCGACAAGGACGGCGGCTTTCAGGTGATTGCGTTTAAACTTGCCCAGAAAGATGCCGAAGGCCATTTGACGCAAGCCTCCACTAAGGTGAACGTCCTTCTCTCCGGCCGCATTGTCGACGACGAGGTCGTGGTCTGGACCCCTTCCGGCCAATTCGATTCAACCGCAGAAGGCGCGAGCCATGTCGCTGTGCGCTTCCCTGGCCGCAGCGGCGAATATACGCTCGAACAATTCCATAAACAGTTTCACGTGAACAATCTCTTGAAACGCGCCCTGGCCGGGGAAGAGTTTAGGGCACCGCGCGTCCATAACTTCCCGCCCGCAATCGCCGTGAAGCCCATTTTCACGTCCGGGAATCGGCCAAAGAACCCCGGACAGAACCTGAGCCCTCACACTGAGGAAGCCCAAAGGGCTGTCTCGTCCTTCGACAAGCTCAGGATGAAGGGCGAGGGCGCCTCGGGAGCCGTGCGCGGCCCATCCTTTGAGACGCCCGCTTCGCGGGCTCCTCAGGAGGAAGGCGAGGCTTTTGACACTGGCTCTGGAACCATCACGGCGAAGATCAACGTTTTGGGCGACGATCCGGTCGAGGAAGTGCGTGTCTATCAAGACGGGTTGATGACCGGCGCCATTCCGGTTGCGGCTGGCGCGAAGACCATTGACGTGAACGCCAAGCGTCTGCCGGGTGCGCGCTGGGTCGCCTTTCTCGCGCGCGGTCCGTCAGGGCTCTACAGCCAGCCCGCGACTTTCGATGCGGGACCCGGCGCCGCCCCGCGCCGCCGCGTGCATCTGATTAGCATCGGCATCGATCATTATGACGATGCCACAATCCAGCAGCTGCGTTTCGCCGGCAGCGACGCCGCGCGCTTCGTCAAAGCGCTGCAAGACAAAGCCGGGAGCTCCGTCGAGATCGTCTCGCAAACGCTTCTGCGAAACGCCGATGCGAGCCGCGAAGCGATCCTCACCAAGCTTAACGAAACAATCGCCAAAGCCGACCCCGGCGACAGCATCCTCTTATTCATCGCGGGTCATGGCATTCAAACAGCCGACAAGAATTATTATCTCGCAACGTCCGCGACGCGGAAGGACGATATTCCCAATACCTCGCTGCGCTGGAGTGATCTCTCGGGCGCACTGGCGAAAGCGCATTCGCGCATTGCGGTCTTTCTCGACACCTGTCAGAGCGGCGCCGCGGGCACGGATTTTTTTGCTCCCAATGACGCGTCGGTGAGTGCGCTGCTCGACCGCGCGCCGTCCGGCATCTTGATATTTTCCGCCTCAAAGGGCCGGGAACTATCCGAGGAGTCTGCCGATCATGGGGGCGGCGTTTTCACCTCTTCGGTCATCGCCGCGCTTTCAGACCTGAAGACGGACCGCAACCGCAATGGGGTGATCGAAGCCTCCGAACTCTACGCCAGCGTCAAGCGTGCCGTGGTCGAGGCCACGCAAGGCCGCCAGACCCCATGGTTCGCCCGCAACGACATGGTCGGCGACTTCGTCCCGTTCTGAGGTGACACAGTGAAACGTGGCTCGGTTTCTTCAGCATCGAAAGGCCGTCGAAGCGCGGTATTGACGGTTGCGCTCCTCCGACTCGGACCCCCGACGACGAAATTCTCCCCAGCGCAAGCGGGACCAGTCTTATCGATATTGCACGGTGGCCGTTTCAGTCGGGCGGTCATCAATTGCCCTGCTGCCTGTTCACACGCGAGTTCTCACTAACCGGGGTCTTGGAGGCGCTCTTGGTCAACTCACATACCGTAACTGGTCACCATATGGTTGTAGGACTGTACGAACTGGCGAGACATCTTTCATAGTGCCCATTGTTGGCGATGAGGATGTTTCAAATGACCGATCAAGAACGAGAC
>DATBQJ010000067.1:0-3281 GCA_036560885.1 Methylocella sp. | reverse complement strand
CGCCCAAGGGCCCCGCCTTTCACATCGGTCTCGTCCACCCGTCACGCCGCACCGGCGTAGCGCTGTTGCCAATACACGCGCTTGTTTATGGGCGGCGCAAAGTGCTGAATCCAGCGCAAAACCGTCGTATGATCGACGGTGATGCGGCGCTCCGCCTTCATCTCTTCGAGGTCGCGGTAGCTGATCCCGTACTTGCAATACCAGCGGACTGTTGCGAAATTGAAAGCGGTGCGAGGCAGAGTGTCATTCATTTCAGCTTAAGCTTGATTTCCGAGCGGGGCCCGGTTTCATCGCTCGCGGTGCAGAGAATCCCAACATCAGGCCGGGACAATTGCGAATCGTTTTTATGGGAACCCCGGAATTCGCGGTACCCGTGCTCGCCGGAATCGTCAATGCGGGCCACGTTGTGGCTGCCGTCTATACCCGTGCGGAAAAACCCGGCGGGCGGCGCGGCCTCGATGCGGTGCCTACCCCTGTTCATGTGGCAGCGCGGCGTTTTGGCATCGAGGTCGTTACGCCGCGAACTCTGCGCTCTGAAAACGCCGCCACGACGCTGCGCGAATTCAAACCCGATGTGGTGGTGGTCGCCGCCTACGGCTTGATTCTGCCTAAAACCATTCTCGATGTCCCGGCGAAAGGCTGCCTCAATTTGCATGCTTCGCTGCTGCCGCGATGGCGCGGCGCGGCGCCAATTGAACGTGCCATCATGGCGGGCGACCTTGAGACCGGAGCCGTCATTATGCGCGTGGAGGAAGGACTCGATACCGGCCCCGTCGCGCTCACGGAGAGCATTGCGATTGGTCCCGATGCGAATGCTGGTGAAATCCGCGCCAAGGTAGCGTCGGTTGGCGCAGGTTTGATGACCCGCGCCTTGGCTATGCTGGAGCACGGCGGTCTTGCGTTTACCCCGCAGGCGGAGGAAGGCGTTACCTACGCGCATAAAATCGACAAGGCGGAAGCGCGGATCGATTGGACAAGACCGGCATCGGACGTCCACAATCTGATTCGCGGTCTGGCGCCTTTTCCCGGCGCTTTTTTCGAGGCCGGACTTGGCAAAGGAATGGAGCGCGTGAAAGTGTTTCGCACGCAAATAGCGGAAGTAGCGGGGATGCCCGGCAGCGTACTCGACGATTGTCTAACCGTCGCTTGCGGCGAAGGGGCGATCCGGCTTCTTGAGGTGCAACGGCCGGGCAAGGCGCCAATGCCGGCTGCGGATTTTTTGCGCGGCGCGCGAATAGCCAAGGGAACGCTACTCGCTCCTAAAACCGATGCCGCGTTATAAACTTACCCTGGAATATGATGGCGCGCCTTTCGTCGGCTGGCAGCGGCAGAGCAATGGCCTTTCCGTGCAGGAAGTGATCGAGACCGCGCTTTACGCCCTTTGCGGCGAACGAGTCACGATACGCGGTGCGGGACGCACGGATACCGGCGTCCATGCCATCGGGCAGGTCGCGCATGCCGATTTGCTCAAGGATTGGCGGTGCGATGTCTTGCGCGATGGCCTGAACGCGCATCTGCGGCCGCACCCGGTCGCGGTCTTGGCCGCTGAACGCGTGTCAGAGGATTTCGACGCGCGATTCTCGGCAGTCCGGCGGCATTATCTCTACAGGATCGTCAATCGCCGCGCGCCCTTGACGCTTGCGCGGGGCCATGCCTGGCTCGTCAAGCGCAAGCTCGATGAGGGTGCCATGCAAACGGCGGCGCGGCATCTCGTCGGATGCCATGATTTTTCGACTTTTCGTGCTTCCCAGTGCCAGGCGGAGAGCCCAGTGCGCACGCTGGAACGGCTCGATGTCGTGCGGGACGGCGAAGAAATTCAGATCAGGGTCAGCGCGCGTTCGTTTCTGCATAACCAGGTGCGCTCGATCGCCGGCTCGCTCGAACATGTCGGCTCGGGCAAATGGACCGCCGCAGATCTGCGAGCCGCGCTCGATGCACGCGACCGCCGCCGCTGCGGCATGGTCGCCCCGCCCGAGGGGCTCTATCTCATGGGAGTGGACTACGATCCTTTGCCGCTCGAAAGCCTATTCACGGGATGACGCGGACGCGCGCGAACCTCCGCGCCGCCGCCCGTTGCATTGCCGCGCCCTTCCCCCTAAGTGTGACGGCTTCATATATCCGAGGGGATCGCGCATGCTTGTCGCAATGACTCGATCTTGTGCCGAAGGCTTCCCGTGACCAGTGATTTTCGTTCGCAATCCGACTTTCTCAGCGCGCTCGTCGAGCGCGGTTTTGTGCATCAATGCTCTGACCTCGCAGGGCTTGATCAAATCGCAAAATCGGGAGAGCTCGTTGCCTACATAGGTTTTGATTGCACCGCGCCTTCGCTCCACGCGGGCTCGCTCGTCCAGATCATGCTGTTGCGCTGGCTGCAAAAGACCGGGGCGAAGCCGATCGCGCTGATGGGCGGCGGCACGACACGGGTCGGCGATCCCTCGGGCAAGGACGCAAGCCGCCAATTGCTCCCGATCGAGACGATTGCCGCCAACAAAGAGGGGATCAAACGCATCTTCGCCAAGTTCCTGAATTTCGGCGAAGAAAAACATGACGCGATCATGCCCGACAACGCGGAATGGCTCGCCACGCTCAACTACATCGATTTTCTGCGCGACGTTGGGCGCCATTTCTCGGTCAATCGAATGCTAGCGATGGATTCGGTGAAGCTACGGCTCGAGCGCGACCAGGAGTTATCGTTTCTCGAATTCAATTATATGTGCCTTCAGGCCTATGATTTCGTCGAGCTTTTCAAGCGCCACGGCTGCGTTTTGCAGATGGGCGGCTCGGACCAGTGGGGCAACATCGTCACCGGGATCGATCTCGGCCGCCGGATGGCCACGCGCCAGCTTTACGGCTTGACCTCGCCGCTCTTGACGTCGGCGTCGGGCGCCAAAATGGGCAAGACCGCGCAAGGCGCGGTGTGGCTCGAAGAAAGCATGTTGCCCGTCTTCGACTATTGGCAATATTGGCGCAATTGCGAAGACCGGGATACCGGGCGGTTTTTAAAGCTCTTCACCGAATTGCCGCTTGATGAAATCGCCCGGCTCGAAGCGTTGGGCGGCACCGAAATCAATGAGGCGAAGAAAATTCTTGCGACCGAAGCAACTGCCATGGTGCATGGCCGCGAGGCGGCGTTGCGGGCAGCTGGCGCGGCGCGGCAAACTTTCGAGGAAGGGGCGCTAGCGGCGAGCCTGCCGAGTGTCGAAATCCCCGCCGCCGAGATTGCAGCGGGCCTTGGGGTGCTCACGGCCTTCGTCAGATCGGGGCTCGTCGCCTCGACAGGC
>DATBQJ010000066.1:0-6289 GCA_036560885.1 Methylocella sp. | reverse complement strand
ATGAGGGCGAGCCCGGCTTCGTAGAGACGATCGGGATCGACAATGCGATGGTCCTTGGATGATGGCCGCATCAGCATGGCAAGATCCTTCTCGATCTCGGCGAGCCATGCAAAGTCTCGGTTTGGATCGAGCAATTGAGCTACTCGGCGCAGTTTGTGGATGGTTTGCGCCATCGTGACCGAGCCGACCCGGGAGCGCAATTCTTCTACAAAGCTTTCGACGTGGTTAGGTGTCACCTGTCCCGCTGTCCGGGCTCCGGGTTCGAAGAGATCGTTGCGCATCAGGTGGTCGATAAAATAGCCGTAGCGTCGGGCGAGATCGCCCCGGGTGATCGGGGCAAGATGCGAACCCATCCCGCCCTTACCCAAGCGGACGTGTGGCGCAGTCGCGCGCTCCCAGGCACTCCGGTCGGAAATCGTCCATTCTGCTATCGGCACCGAGCGAATGGGCGGTGTCTGGAAACTTCGCGGCGGCTCGCCGCTTGGGGACACTCCGCGCGCGCCATTATTCTGCGTCTCTTCAGCCGTCATCTCCCTGCCCCAAGTTCCGCATGCGCAAGGTCCGGACGAGATCGCCATAGACCTCGCCGGCATGGGTCGTTTCGAGGCCGATGTAATTGCGAATCGTGACCTGCACCGTGCGATGGCCGAGCAGCAGACGGACGAGCTCGTAATTGCCGGGCTGGTGCTTGAGGATAATCGCCGCCGAAAGGTGCCGGAACTGATGGACGGTCAGACGCAGGCCGATCGATTTTTCGATGAAGCTCGTAATCTGGCTGCTCAGCGTCGTGAGATGCTTGTGGTCCTCCCCCGCCCCCGGGAATAGCCAGAGATCCTCGGCGCGATCGATGAGCGTCAGGCGATAGTTCAGAAGATAATCGTCGATGAGGGCGGTCAGCTCGGCATCGAGTGGAAAGTCGAGCTTGACCCGGTTCTTTACGTCGTAGTTCGGAAAAACAAGCCGGTAGGGCGTTTGAGGTCCGCCAGTTCGAATAAGATTGTGCTCGATGCGGATCGTACCGAGATTGCTGAGGCGGATCGGCGCGACATTGAGGATCGCGATTGCAACGGCCATTTGCGCCCGTACCGCAGCCTTGATGGGGGAAGAATAAGAGGCCTCCTTTGCCTCGCCCATCAAAACATCCGGCAAATGATGCAGCGCCCGCCAGGCATTGCTTTGCATGAAGGTGCGGATGGCGGCAAGGTTCTTGTCGGTCATGCCTTCAGGACGATGATGCTCGAGATCCGCGCGCATGTCATCGAGCTCTTCGAGCTTGTCTGCCGCCAAGCATTTGCTGCTCCGTGCGAGGTTGACGAAGAGATTGACGAGGTCGATCGTAAAGATGGAGGGCTCTTCGCAGCTCTTGGCCCAATAGGCGTCAAGGACCTGCCGGCTGACGGCAGGATCGAGAAAGGCGGAGAGAGAGGCCAATTCCTCCATGCCGATGCCGATCCGGGTCGCCATCCTGAGCGCCGCTTCGAGCGAGGCGCGGCGGCCTCGGATGGTGGTCGCCTTGGCCGGCGGCACCCGCTTGCCCTTACGCGTCCTGCGGACCCGGGTGAGACTGTCCAGGTAGGCCTCGATCTCATAGCGCAAGCCAATTGGATAGGCCTCCCAGGCCGGAAAGGCTTCGGGCTTGCGCGAGGGCGGCTCGAAGAGGAGTTGGCTCGGCCAGCCCGATACGCGCCGCACCAGATCATTCCAATGCCGCGCCAACGAACGGCGCGCCGCCGCGTCCGCCGCCAGCGACGACGTGCAGCGGCGATACTCGAGAAAAGTGTCGATGACCGCCTCGTCCACGCCGCCCGGCGGAATCTGACGCGCCGAGCAGTACCGCATCAGCGAATAGAGACGCGCCCGGTGGGGAAATTGCGGACATTTGTCGCGCAAGACCTCCCACTCGGGCGAAAGGCAGGCGCCGCGCGCCGCGACACGCTTTTCCTTGTGCATCCAAACGAGTGCGGCGCGGACGTTCGACAAATGATTGGCGAGGGTCTTCTGGGTCACCCCTAGCCGTGTGGCCTTCAGGCGACTCGCGGGAATGCGGACCGCCGACCAGCGCGCCGGCACCAAAGTCATCGGCCGGTCGAGAAACGCTGCGAGCCTGCGCAATGAACAGGGCCAATGGTTTTTCACGTCGGCCGGCAGATCTGGGTCGGCCAGGATCGCGGCGATGGCTGTCTCGAAGGAAGGCTCGTGCAGCGCGATTTCGCGGCCGGCCGGAACGGCACCAGGAAGGGTCATGCCGCTGAGATCGCTCATTGGGCGCGCCTCTTGAAGTAAGGGGTTTCATTTAGGTAGATCGAGTTTCATATTGGAGTAAATTAGGATTACGTCAAGCATTTACTGGCTATATGTATAGTGATGAATCTTCCTAATCTTTGTAGCATAAGTAATACGTGTATTTATATACTTTTATCCACATTCCCGTTGATGCCCGTTGTTTCACTTGAACCGGCCGCCTCGGCTCCTGGAGCTGAACACGGCGAAGCATCCCCCACAGGTCGCCGCGGTCCTGATGCTGGAGCGAAGGATGAGCGCGGACTCGACGTCCTTGCGTTTCCCCTGGCCGGCCGGCCCGGACCCGGCCGACGCTCATATTCCGCTGTCGAGCCCCGCACGTTCGCCCGCTTGAACTCTTCGAGCGCCTGCCGGCTATAGCGGACGGAGCGGCCTATCTTTAAAAAACGAGGGCCATCGCCGGTTATGCGTGCTTTCGCCAACCACGACGATGAGACTTTCAAAAACGAAGCTGCTTCCTTCGTCGTGAGCAGATCATCAACAACCGTTTTGTTCATCAAACAATCCTTTCGAGATGTTGATCCGGCACCGGCTCGCCTGAAGCGGTCTTTGTTGGCCTGCAGGGAAAGAGGGGCGCGTGGCTCGGACCGGCGCAGTCACGATTGGGATCGTGGTCTGGCCCTAGCCGGCTTATTGGACGGCACTGGGATTCACTCGGTCGTAGAGTCGAGTGTGATGTATTTTTTCGCGACAGGCCCGCGGATGACGGTCTTGCGACCAATTTTCACGGTTTCAACAAGGCCTCGCTTCACATCAGCATAAAATCCAGAACGGCTAATTGGCTTGAGCTCGCACACCTCCCTGACGGTCAGATTCCCATGTTCGAGCCGGTCCTGCAGGGTGATTGTCGGTGCCGTGTGGTGGGTCTGAATTACTTCTTTGCACGTCAACAAAACGTCCTCCGGGGTTCGCGTGAAATCCTGAGGACGTTGATGGACCTGGCACAATCGTTGGATAACACTCCTAGCCGAAAGAGCAGGCAAAAATTGCCCAAATTTCGTCAATAGATCCTGATAAATCAGGTACTTATGAAAGCTGCTTCTTTTCGCTTAGATCAAAGGGGTTTTGCGGGAAGAACGGCGTTTCTTGCGACGGAACCGCGAATCGCCCGTCTCTTGGAAGATTCTATCGACGAGCCTCGCAAGCGTGTCGTCGCTCGGCGGCTCGCTGTCGTAATGATTGGCAAGCATCGACTTGAGGACGACAATGGGTTGCCGTGCGGTCCAGTCGTTGTCGTAAGCGAATTTCTCTATGCGCCCAGCCCAAAGTTCGTTCGTGCGGGGCCTCCCCGGGCGCGGCAATTCACTTTCTTTCTGGGATGGCCACTTTCTCTTCAGCTTCTCACGCCGGTACCAACCATCGAACTCTGCTCGCTTCACGAGAAGCCTGCCAGTCTTGACTCGCCAGAGCACGGACCGATTTATCGTGGAACCGAGCGGCGCACGTCTCACATGGACGGGGTGATCGGGCAGTCCGCCGCGCACGGGGATGATGAGGCGGAGCAGGTCGGGTACCAAAAGCTCGGGTTCGCCTCCGTCCTTGGCGCCCAGCGGATAGTTTTTGCCTTCCGTCGGGGCGAGATAAATCTTCAACTTGCCGGCAAGAGCCGCTGCGCGAATGTGCACGGCTGCGTGTGTCAGCCACGGACCAAAGCCAATGGATAATGCCTTTGGTTTAGGATTTGACCGCACCTTCTCCGGCAGCTGACCGTCTTTAGGAGGCCGCCTCTGCTCATTCCGAAACGCCGCTATTGTTTCAACAAGCAGCAACGGGCGGCGCAATTGGCCAAACATCCCGTTTTTGAGACGGTCCACAGCAGTCGACACCAAAACGTAGTCTTGCATCGTCAGTTCTCAAAGCGAGACTGCAGGGAGGACCCGCAGTAGTCGGCCCACGCTTCCATGAGAGCTTTTCTCTTCTCAAGCACGTCTGTACGGCGGTAAGCGCGCTCCACCTCGGTCCCGACCTGGTGGCCCATCGCTTGTTCAATGACGGCGTGCGGGAACCCAGTGACCTCCTCCGCCCAGGTCCTGAAGGTCGCTCGGAAACCATGAGCCGTGATCGGGCGACCATTCGCGGGATCGACCCACCGCTTGCCAAAGACGCTATTCATGCGTTTGATGAGGGTGAGGAGGGCCATGTTGGAAAGCGGCTTACCATGGACGTGTCCCGGAAAAACGAAATCCGAAACCCGGATCGCCTGCATTTGCCGCACGACCTCAATGGCCCGCGGGGACAAAGGAACCCGGAAGCCCTCTTTTCGGTGCTTGCGATCCTTTAGGTTCGGGAGCGGCACAGTCCAGATGGCTTGTTCATGATTGAACTCTTCCCATCTCGCCTTCAGGACGGCATCGGTGCGGACGTTGGTAAGGATGAGGAAATCGAGAGCACGGGCGGCAACGGCATCCCTTGCGCGCAGGTCCGTGATAAACGCGGGAATCCGCGCATGAGGAAGCGAAGGATGGCTGCCCCGGCTCAGCTTCGTAGGCGATTCGAAACCCATCGCCTTCAGGTCATCCCAGCGGGCCGGATTGTCGGGCATGGCAATGCCGTGATCGTCCCGGAGCCGAATTCGGGCATGTTCAAAGACGCGCCGGATCGCTGGATAGAGTTTTCTGGCCAGCTCCGGTTTTTCGTGCCAGACGGGCCGAAGGATCGCGGCCACATCCAGCGTCGTAATCTCATGCACGGGACTCCCGAGCAATGGTCCGCAGTAAACAGGACCGAGGTGGCGTTCCCATTGGTAGCGGACCTTAGCATTGGTTGACTTGCGTTGGGCGTCAGCAACCACGAGCTGCGCTATGTCCCCGAAGGTTGGGACCGGTCTCTCCGCTTTGCGCGCCGCTCTTCGGGCTCCAAGCGGATCGACGCCCCTCGCAATGAACTTGCGGGCGTCACCACTAGCGATGCGGGCGTCGGCCAGGCTGACCGCCGGGTAAGCGCCAAGGCCCATGTCCCGGCGGATGCCATTTATCTGATAGCGAAATACCCATTTGCGTCGACCCGACTCGGACACAACCAGATGCAGGCCGTCTCCGTCACCGTGTCGCCCCACAGTTGCAGCCTTGACAGCCCTATCGGTAAGGCGCCCCATTTGCGCAGTCCCACAAATAACCCCACATTTCGACGCGGATTATGGCAAACGCCGGTGGACGACGAAAGACATGGATCTGTATATCTATCTGTTTTCCATAGGAATCTATGCACAACAATGGATGTCAGCGAACCATAGTTTGGTGCCCTCTTGCGGCACCAACTAATCCCCTGAAAATAAAGGAAAAAATAGGGTTCGCGGAACGGCACCCTTATTTGGCTGGAAGCAAAAATAAGGGAAAATGCCCCTTAAAGCTTATTCGTCCGCGCGATAAGCAGCCAGTGATTAGCTTCCTGGCTAGGGACGAATTGCCCACAAGGAATTGGTTTAGAAATTAGCGCGGGCCGCGCGCCCCTTTGTTTAAATCAGCCCTTCCGCCCCTTCTCGACGCAAACGGTCTTCTGGCCAGTCCTAACCGCGATCCCACGCGGTGCGGCAAAACCCGCTAAAGCTAGTCAACGGGAACCAATTGCGAAAACGCGCCCTCCGTGCTCTAAGAACGAATCTTGGAGCGCTTAAGCAGACCGCGTAGTTTGAAGAATTGCAATGAGTATGGGTATCGGACTTGCTCAGACTTTGTTTGCGCGTTTTAAACGAAATTTAGGCGACAGCGGAGCCAATAATGGCGGATGAGCGCAAGACACCTGAAACTCTCGAATTTCATTACATCAAAAGTCCCGATTATCGAGAGATCGCTTGCCACGGTGCGATAGGTAGCCCGACCCCCACCGGCAAAATATGGGTAGCGTTTTATGCGGAACGCACGCCGATTCCTCGGGTAGTTGGCTACAACATACCTTCAGTACCGGAGGGACAGCCATTGCAGTTTAGCGAATCCACCGCTGGGCCGCCTGTCTCTATTGAAGCCCGGCAAGGTGTAGTCCGGCATGTGGA
>DATBQJ010000065.1:0-26301 GCA_036560885.1 Methylocella sp. | reverse complement strand
GGCGTGACGACGTTCATGCCGTAAGCTTTGCCAGCGACGTTGGACATGGCCCCTCCCCATCCCTCCGCGTGCAGCGCGGTTTTTCAACCTGCGACAAGCGCAGATGTTCATATGTTGACAAATCATTATGCCTCCTTTTTGCGGCTATTGGCAAGCCCTGGCTGGCAATCGGCCCCGGCGGCCCGGCAAAATAACCGCAAGCCCGCGATCGCAAATAAGTTCATCGTGTCCGCGCGAACCAGCCGTGGGCGGCGATTTTCCGCAAACCCCGTCGCAACCTAATATCACCGGCAACAGATTATTATGGGTCGGCGTCTAGAGTGACGTGGACGCACCGAGGCCCCCTAATGATGATAGCCGCGATGACCCAAGACGCCCGCCCGGCACGCCTCCCCGGCGGAATGCGCGGAAATGGCCCAGCCAACAATGATTCATCTTTTGCCGCGGCTCAGGCGGATCCGGCGTTCAGCCTCGCCGGCGCCTATCTCAATCAATTCAACGAAATGATACGATTGATCGAGCGGCTTCCCGGCGCGCCCGGATTGATAGGCGATTTATTGAATTGGCAACCGACGAGCTACCAGGATTTTTTCATCGCTTCGGCCATGCCAGGCCGCGCCTCCGCGACCGATGTCTATGCCTCGTTGAACCGCTGCGTGCGGCAAAATTTCGAGACGTTATCGACGATCTCGAACGCAAGGCGATTGGCGCCTTGGCCGCGATTAGACGCCACCACAAGACCCATGGGGACGCCCGCCCAGACCTCATGACGGATATTTGCGCCCGCGCGGGAACGCGTCTCCGCGCAGTGCTAGGCAGGGCCAACGATCTCGTCAATTATGTTCCAGCCGGGCCGGGCAATTTCGCGCCGCGCCGGAAGCTCCGGGTTTCGCAAGCTTGAAGGTAAGCTATTTCACCGCGATGCGGCCCGGATTCGCATCCAGGCGAGCGCAATGCGGCCGACACAAGTGCGGCAGACCGGCACTGGCGCAATCGAGCGGTTTGGCTTAACACTGGCGCGTCTTTGCCTTTGCGTTTCGCGCGGATTAAAACCCAAGATCCGCCGCTTCCTTCCTCCGATCGCGTTTCTTCAACCATGCGCCTGTCCCGTTATTTTCTGCCGATTCTCCGCGAGACGCCAAAGGAGGCCGAGATCGTCTCGCACCGCCTGATGTTGCGCGCCGGCATGATCCGGCAGGAGGCAGCCGGAATTTATGCTTGGCTGCCGCTCGGGCTCCGTGTCTTGCAAAAAGTTGGCCAGATCGTGCGCGAGGAAATGGATAGGGCAGGTGCGATCGAACTCTTGATGCCGACCCTCCAGCTCGCCGATTTATGGCGGGAAACCGGACGCTACGAGGCCTATGGGCCGGAGATGCTGCGGATCAAGGACCGCCATGAGCGCGAACTCCTTTATGGCCCGACCAACGAAGACATGATCACCGGAATCTTTCGCGCCTATGTCCACTCCTACCGGGAACTGCCGAAAATCCTTTACCACATCCAGTGGAAATTCCGCGACGAGCAAAGACCGCGCTTCGGCGTCATGCGCGGCCGCGAATTTTTGATGAAGGATGCTTATTCGTTCGATGTCGATGAAGCTTCCGCGCGATTTTCCTACAACAAAATGTTCGTCGCCTATTTACGGATTTTTTCCCGTATGGGATTGAAGGCGATCCCGATGCGCGCCGAGACCGGGCCGATTGGCGGCGACTTGAGCCATGAATTCATCATTTTGGCGGAAACCGGCGAGTCGGCGGTATTTTGCCACGCCGATGTCTTGAATTTGCCGATCCCGCCCGAAGATACCGATTACGATGGCGACCTCTTGCCCATCGTCCACGCATGGACCAAGCTTTACGCAGCGACCGGAGACGTCCATGATTCCGAGAGGTTCGAGCGTGAGACGCCAGCGGAAAAACGCATCCAAACGCGCGGCATCGAGGTTGGCCAGGTGTTTTACTTCGGCGACAAATATTCTAAGCCGATGCGGGCCTTGATCGCCGGCCCGGACGGAGTCGAGCGGCCGTTCCAGGGCGGTTCCTACGGCGTCGGCGTGTCGCGCCTCGCCGGCGCCGTAATCGAAGCAAGCCACGACGAAAACGGGATTATTTGGCCCGAGGCGGTCGCGCCCTTCAAGGTCGGATTGGCCAATCTCAAGGTGGGCGACGGCACGACGGACGCGGCCTGCACGGCGATTTACGCCGCTCTCGAAAAAGCCGGTGTGGAGGTGCTCTATGACGATACCGACGAGCGCCCCGGCGCCAAATTCGCCAAACTCGATCTGATCGGACTGCCTTATCAAATTATCGTTGGCCCCAAGGGCTTGGCGGCGGGCACGGTGGAACTCAAGACCCGGGCGACCGGCGCGCGCCAAAATCTTGGCCCCGGCGCGGCAATCGCGCGGTTTGCGGGCTCATGATGGAAGCTTCGAAGGGGAGGGGCCCGTTCGCGCCTTTCGAGTGGATGATCGCGCTCCGCTATCTGCGCGCGCGGCGCAAGGCGAGCTTTGTTTCTGTCATCGCCTTTTTCTCGTTTCTCGGAATTGCCCTGGGCGTCGCAACATTGATCGTCGTCATGTCGGTGATGAATGGCTTTCACAAGGAATTGCTCGACAAGATCGTTGGCATCAACGGTCATATTTTCCTGCAGGCCGCCGACACGCAATTCACCGATTACGATGAAGTGGTGAACGAAGTGGCGGCGGTGCCCGGTGTCAAATTGGTCATTCCGATGATCGAGAGCCCGGCGGCAGCTTCCACCAGCATCATGGCGTTTGCCCTCGTGCGGGGAATAAGGGAGGCCGACATTAAGCGCCTCCCAGGCATTGCTCACAATGTTAAGCTCGGCACGCTCGACGGTTTCGATACGGGGGGTGGCGTCGCGATCGGCCAAAGGCTCGCCGAAAACCTCGGGCTTCGTATCGGCGATAAGCTGAAAATCCTGATCGCGAATGGCGCTCAGACGCCTTTCGGCGTCGTTCCGCGCAGCAAGGTCTACCCGGTCGCCGCGATCTTTCAGATCGGCATGGCGGAGTTCGACAATCTGTTCGTCTATATGGCCTTGTCCGAGGCGCAGGGTTTCTTCAACAAGGACAATCAGGCAAGCGTGGTCGAAATTTTCGTGGACCGGCCCGAGGAACTCGACGCGGTCAAGGACAAAATCGGCCGGGCGATGATGCGGCCAATGATCATGACCGACTGGCGCGAGCGCAATAAGACATTCTTCGACGCGCTGAATGTGGAGCGCAATGTCATGTTCATTATTTTGACGTTGATCGTGCTCGTCGCCGCGCTCAACATCGTGTCGGGGCTGATCATGCTAGTCAAGGACAAGGGCCGCGACATCGCGATTCTGCGCACCATGGGTGCAACGCAAGGCGGCGTAATGCGGATCTTTCTCATCACCGGCGCCTCGATCGGCCTCGCGGGAACGCTCGCCGGCTGCCTTCTGGGTGTTGCCGTCGCGAGCCATGTCGAAGGGGTTCGCCAGCTTCTCAAATGGCTTTTCGATGCCAATCTGTTTCCGGCGGAGATTTACTTTCTCTCGCGCGTGCCCTCGGTGGTCGATCCTGGCGACGTCCTCACCGTGGCTTCGATGACGTTCGTTTTGTCGCTGCTGGCAACGCTCTATCCGTCCTGGCGCGCGGCAAAGCTCGATCCCGTCGAAGCGCTGCGATACGAATAGCCATGTCCCCTCCTGCGCTTTGCCTTGATAAGATCGAACGCCGCTACGCGCAGGCAGGAGCTCCGCTCGAAATCCTGCGCGCCGCCGATTTTTGCCTGTGGGCCGGGCAATCGGTTGCGCTGGTCGCCCCGTCCGGCGCCGGCAAATCGACGCTCCTCCATATCGCGGGCCTTCTCGAGCCGCCCGATGCCGGGGAAGTGTTCATTGCCGGCGAAGCCACCGTGCGGATGGCCGACGATCAACGCACCGCCCTCAGGCGCGGCGAGATCGGCTTCGTCTATCAATTCCATCATTTGCTGCCGGAGTTTTCGGCGCTTGAAAATGTCATGCTGCCGCAGATGATCGCTGGCCTGTCGCGCCACGAGGCGAAGGAGCGCGCCTCGCAATTGCTGCATTACCTCGGCCTATCCGGGCGCGGAGAACACCGGCCGTCCGAATTGTCTGGCGGCGAGCAGCAACGGGTCGCGATTGCCCGCGCAGTTGCCAACGGCCCCGGCATATTGCTCGCCGACGAGCCGACCGGCAATCTCGATCCGAAGACCGCCGCTCATGTTTTCGAGGCGCTCGACACGATCGTCCGGGCGACCGGCCTTGCAGCACTGATCGCGACCCATAACATGGAGCTCGCGCGCCGGATGGACCGCCGCGTCACTCTGCACGAGGGCCGCGTGGTGGAGCTGGTGTAATTAACCAAGGCTCGATAGGCCAGACTCTTCGAGAATTGATATTACTGTGTTTCTCATTCCCGCGAGTTTTGGGTCAGGCCTGAGACGGCGACGGCCAGCACGCCGCCCAAAACCCAGCCCACTATGCCAAGCGCGGAAAACGCGATGTTCTGCCACCAATCGAGGCGTTTGCGCTCGGGATCAATGAAAAAATCCGTGAATTCCTTGTTGATCTCGATCACCGGTAACAACCGCGCGAGACTCGCGCCAAAGCACCAAAGCAGCCCTCTATGCTCTGTGTGCGCCGCCGGGACGGTCTCCCAGAGGAGCGCCCGCGCCGGCGAAGGAAAAGGCAAGTACCCACCAAACAACGCGGAAGGTGTAGGTGCCGATCCCGTAGCCGGCAACGTAGCAGAGCGCGGTCCTGAACAGCCAGCCTCCAAAATTGTGTTGCCGCCGAGCCTCTTCGCGTTCGCGTTCGCGGCCGAGGTAGCGGATTTCGTTGGCGGCGTCGCGGTCGCCAAGGCTCGTCAATGCGGCGGCGAGTTGCGCGTAGGGAGCGGGGCTGTAGTTGGGATCGCGCCTCGCCCAATTGTCCCACCAGTCCATTCCCCGCCACCGCATTTCCGGTCCGGTGTCCCCTGCAAATCCGCCGAGGTGATTGAAGCTGAACCCATTGAGATGGAGCTGCCCCTGGGCCGGCCAGGCATCCTTTGCATCCATCAGATTGCCGACGTGCGCGTTGCGCAAGTTCAGGGCGCCGCGGTCCCCGTTCTTTCCTGTCCAGACGGCGGATTTGTATGCTCCTCCGAGCCGCAAATCCTTGGCAACCGAGGCGCCCGAAAGATCGAGACCGGCCAGGTTGGCGCCGCGCAGATCCAGATTGCCGCCGACATGCGCGAAGACCATGTTGGCCGCATGGGCGCAGTTGGCATCGCGCATGAACAGCATGCCTCCGACCTGCAGAGTGTCGGCGTTGAGTGTGCCGCCGAAACTGGCCCCACTAATGTCGATCTGTCCGGTGATCTTCGCGCTGTTCAGAACCACGTCCTTAAAGCAGGCCTTGTTCTGACCCTCAGATCGCATCAGCAGCATGTCACCGACCTGCAGAGCGTCGGCGTTGAGGGTACCTTCGAAACTGGCGCCCCTCATGTCGATCTGTCCGGTGATGTTCGCACCGCGCAGTATGACGTCCTTGAAGCTGGCCTTGTTCTGACCCGTAGATCGCATCAGTAGCATGTCACCGACCTGCAGAGCGTCGGCGTTGAGCGTACCGCCGAAACTGGCGCCCCTCATGTCGATCTGGCCCGTGATCTTCGCGCTGTTCAGAACCACGTCCTTGAAGCTGGCCTTGTTCTGGCCTTCGGATCGCATGAGCAGACTGCCCTCGACCTGCAGCGCATCGGCGTTAAGCGTACCGTCGACGCTGGCGCCGGTCATGTCGATCTGTCCGGTGATCTTCGCGCTGTTCAGAATCACTTCATCCTTGAAGACCGAGCCGTTGCGCAGGAACAGATCGCTCTCGGCATGCAGACCGTTGGCGTTGAAAGCGCCGTTCATCAGTGAGCTAGCGAGCACGATCAAGCTGTCCGTCCGCGCGCGGCACAGGTTGATAGCGCCTTCGATCCGGCTGCCGAAAATCCGGATTGATCGAATGAGCTTCGCGTTTTCAAGATCGGCATCCCCAACAATCCGGGCGCCCGCGATCCGGATTCCGGCGAAAGGCACCGCCTCCCGCCACGGCGCCTGCGTTAAAAGGTCCACCACAAAGCGGGCCGGCAATTTGCGGCAATCGTCCTTCCAGCGCGGGTCATCCTCTTGCTTGGGATCGAGCGGGGGCGTGCCGCAGCGTTCATTGAAGTCCGCCACCTTGCCCTGCTGGATTTGAGACCAAGCCCAGCCCTCCGCGGTGTTGGCGTCGTCGTAGTCGGCGCTCCCCGCCTCTGGCATGATCGTTCTCTCCCCGACTGAGCGCAGCTATACCGGCATTCCTCAGGCAGCCGCCGGTTCCAGCCTTATCCTGCTTCCGTTCCACTCTCCTGACAAGGCCAAGCCGGGGCGCTTGGAAACCACTGCCGCCGGATTTCGAGCCGCTGTCCCATCCCGTGCTTTTCCGTGCTATCGCACCAATTATCCGCGCAATCGCACATGTCTCAAACCCGCGCGGCGTACGAAGGCTTGTAAGGTTTTTCGCCGCCAATCCTACCAAAATGCTTCACGTGAAGCATTTTGGTACGATTGCACGCGAATAGCGGACACTTAAAACCAAGGCTCCTTAATAAGAACCCACACCGAAGCCGTCCTTGCGGGGAGCGTTGATCTACCCACTCACCGCGCCGAGGGCATGGAGCAAAAGGCCTAGCGTCTGTCCGGGTTCTGAAAGATATGAGACGGGGGCTTGAGTAAACGAAAGGGGTCTCCGAAGCTGAGAGTTCTACAAAAGTCGGCCACACATGACGCCCCGGAAAAGCGATTTGGGACTCCCTTCCAGCAATATTTTCCAGTATCCGTCCACGCAGCTTAAAAGCGCGGAGCGAAGCTGAGTTTTGCTCAAAATCGATGCGGCGGCGCCCTTGACGAAACTTCCCGGCCATGCCCCCTGCCCACAGGCGGGATTTTGCCGCGCCTGCCCGAGAGGATTTCGATGGCCTTGAACGTCGCCGTCCAGATGGACCCAATCGACAAGATCAATATCGCGGGCGATTCGACCTTCGCTCTCCTGCTCGAGGCGCAGTCGCGAGGTCATCAACTCTCTTACTACACTCCTGACAAGCTTTCGCTACGCGATGGCCGCGTCGTCGCCGCGGTGGCTCCGCTTGAGGTCCGTGATGCCGCTGGCGACCATTTCACCCTGGGCGGCACAAGAATGACGGATCTGGCCTCCTTCGCGGTCGTGCTGTTGCGTCAGGATCCGCCGTTCGATCTCGCCTATATAACCTCCACGCATCTGCTTGAGCGGTTGCAGCCAGGGGTGCTGATCGTCAATGATCCAGCCAGCGTGCGTAATGCGCCGGAAAAGCTTTTTGTCATGAATTTTCCGCAGCTTATGCCGCCGACCCTGATCACGCGCGATAGGCAGGCGATCGAGGCGTTCCTCGACGAGCATGGCGAAGCGGTCATGAAACCCCTGCACGGGCACGGCGGCGCCGCGGTGATAAAAATCACCGGCCGGGATCCGAACTTTGGCTCGCTCTTTGACCTCTTCGCGGCCAGCTTTCGGGAGCCGTGGGTCGTGCAACGCTTTCTGCCTCAGGTGGCAGAGGGCGACAAACGGATCATCCTCGTCGACGGCGTGGCTTTGGGCGCGGTCAACCGAGTGCCGGCCGGAAACGACATTCGCGCGAATTTGGCACGTGGCGCCACGGCGTCGGGCGCCGGGTTTACGCCGCGCGAGCGTGAAATTTGCGCGGTGATTGGTCCCGAATTGAAACGGCGCGGCCTGCTTTTTGTGGGCATCGACGTCATCGACGGCAATCTGACTGAGATCAATGTGACCTCGCCGACCGGGATCAGGGCGATCAAACGGCTCGGAGGTCCTGATCTCGCTGTCGCGATCTGGGATTCGATCGAAGCAAAATTGCGCCTTGGCCCAGCCTTGTCATTCAAGGAAACGGAAACCACCTTCGAAGGATTGCGCGGGATCGGCCTATCGCCGGGACATTGGAATTCATGAGCGCCATGCTCGAAACAGTGCCGCGGGTGAAACCCCGACGCCAGCGGGTCAACTTGCCGCATGGAGCCTATTTCCATCGTGCGGGGCTGCATGCCAAGATCGCGGCGCTCCATGCGGGGCGCGCGCCGGCGCAGGCCGTTCGCAAGGAAACAATCGCGCTTTTTCGCGCCGCTTTGGACCAAGGACGCGCGCTCGCCCGCGAAACGTTTCAGGCCAATGGGGGTGGCCTCGCCTGCGCTGGCCATCTCGCCCATATCGAAGACGAACTGATCCGCGAGATTTTCGATTATGTGACAGCCTATGTGCATCCGGCCGCAAATGGCCTGGCCCGCGAAGCCTTCGTGATCGCGGCGGTGGGCGGCTATGGACGAGCAACTCTTGCGCCGGGTTCAGACATCGATCTCCTTTTTCTGCTCTCTCCCGCGGCGCGGCCGCAAGGCGAACGCATCGCCGAGGCGATCCTCTATATGCTTTGGGATCTCGGCCAAAAAGTTGGCCATTCGACCCGCTTGGTCAAGGAATGTCTGGTTCATGCCCGCGATGACATGACCGTCCGCACGGCGCTTCTCGAAGCGCGCCTTATTCTCGGCGACAGCGGACTCTTCGAAACCATGTGGACGCGGTTCGAGCGCGAGATCGTGCAGGGAAGGGCCGCCGAATTCGTAGCGGCGAAGCTCGCCGAACGGGACAGCCGAATTGCGCAGTCCGGCCGCTCGCGCTATCTCGTCGAGCCAAATGTCAAGGACGGCAAAGGCGGCCTCCGCGACCTTAATACGTTGTTTTGGATCGCCAAATATGTCTACCGGCTGCGGGAATCGGCCGATCTTGTCGGTGCCGGCGTGTTTTCCCGTTCCGAATACAAACTTTTCCGCCGTTGCGAGGAGTTTCTCTGGCGAGTCCGCTGCCATCTCCATTTTTTAACCGGCAGGGCGGAAGAAAGACTGAGCTTTGATCATCAACGCCGGATCGCGGACCGCCTCGGCTACTCGACGAGAGGCGGTCTCGCCAGCGTCGAGCGGTTCATGAAACATTACTTCCTGATCGCCAAGGATGTCGGCGATTTGACCGCGATCGTCTGTGCCGCGCTCGAAGAAAAGCAAGCCAAACCAAAAGCGAGGCTCGACCGGTTCCGTCCCTGGCGGAGCAAGCGGGCGGCCATCGCGACCGGCGATTTCGAAGTTGAGAATGGCCGCGTCACGGTCGCGGGGCCTGAGGTTTTCGCCCGCGATCCGGTCAACCTTATTAGGCTCTTCTCGGTCGCAGGCCGCACTGGCCTCGCGATCCATCCGGACGCGACGAGGCACGTGACGAGATCCCTGAAGCGTATCGATGCGAAATTGCGCGCCGATCCGGAAGCGAACCGGCTGTTTCTAGGCATTTTGACGTCGCGCAACACGCCTGAAATCGTGCTGCGGCACATGAACGAAGCGGGCGTCCTCGGGCGCTTCATCCCGGAATTCGGCCGCATCGTCGCGTTGATGCAATTCAATATGTATCATCATTACACGGTCGATGAGCATCTTTTGCGCGCCGTGGGAAATCTCGCCGAAATCGAAGCACATAGACTTACTCCCGTAGAACATCCACTGGCGATTGAAATTCTACCGTCGATCGCCAACCGGACGGTGCTGTATCTCGCGCTCTTCCTGCACGATATCGCCAAGGGAC
Organism: Methylocella sp.; assembly: GCA_036560885.1. Classification (GTDB taxonomy): domain Bacteria; phylum Pseudomonadota; class Alphaproteobacteria; order Rhizobiales; family Beijerinckiaceae; genus Methylocapsa. The sequence goes on along the minus strand of DATBQJ010000065.1, from coordinate 16,611 downwards.
GTATGGAAGATCATGTGAGTGCCGGGACGGCCGTCGCGCGCGCACTATGTCCGCGCCTCGGCCTCACGGAAGCCGAAACCGAAACAGTGGCTTGGCTCGTCGAAAACCATTTGATCATGTCGGATACGGCGCAGCGGCGCGATCTCGGCGACGCGAAAACAATTGCGACCTTCGCCAGCCGCGTGCAGACCCTTGAACGCCTTAAAATGCTGTTCGTCCTCACCGTTTGCGACATCCGCGCCGTGGGGCCCGGGGTCTGGAACAATTGGAAGGGCGAACTGCTGCGCACCCTCTACTGGGAGACCGAGGTGGAGCTCTCGGGCGGCCACTCCACGACCGACCGCAAGCAGCGCGTCGCCCAGGCACGCGAGGAACTGCGCCGCGCGCTGCCGAAGTGGTCCGGCCTCGATTTCGAGGCCTATGCCGCGCGTCTTCCTCAAGCCTATTGGCTAAAGGCCAGTATGGAGCAGAAGCTCCTACACGCCAAACTCCTCAATATGACAGAAGTCGAGATACCCGCGCCGATCACCAATATCCTCGTCGATCCGACCCGGAGTGTAACGGCATTGACCGTCATTGCGCCCGACCATGCAAGGCTTTTATCCACCGTTGCCGGTGCATGCGCGGCAACAGGAGCCAATATTGTTGACGCGCAGGTTTTTACGACGGCCGATGGCATGGCGCTCGACACGATTTACGTTTCGCGCGCTTTCAAATACGATGAAGACGAGTCGCGACGGGCGGGCAATATTGTGCTCGCGATCGAGCGCGCACTCAGCGGACAAGTCAAGCTGCGGGACATGGTCGCCGCGAAGACGCGGGCCGCCGGAGAGCGCCGCAATGTTTTTCGTATCCCTCCGGAAGTGTCGATCGACAATTCGCTTTCCAACCGCTTCACCGTTCTTGAAGTGACCGGCCTCGATAGGCCTGGCTTGCTTTATGAATTGACGGCGATCATGTCCTGGCTCAACCTCAACATTGCTTCGGCCCATATCGCGACGTTCGGCGAAAAGGCTGCGGACGTATTTTATGTGACGGACCTCATGGGGGAGAAAATCGCTTCCACGCAAAGGCAAGAAACAATCCGGCGGGCAATTTTACGCGTTTTCGATCCGACCAAGGAAGCAACGGTCACAAGGGACGGCGGATCCTGACGGCTTCCGGGGATTGCGATTGCCTCTCATATGGCGGAAGGTCACGGCTAAGCGTGGAAGGTCACGGCGGAAACTTGATTTTGCTCGCTAAAAAACTGATATCCCAGCGTGGTTTATCTTTTATCGAAGAGCGATCATGAACGATTCGAAAAAAACGGAAAACGAAACCGCGGCGACCGACACGAACGGGCCCGCCCGCGATGCCGGTACGGTGCTGGGCAGTCCTGCCGCGCATGCTCCGGCTGGGGAACCAGATCCCTTCGTTGTCTTGGAAAATCTACAGCTCGAAAACGCGGCGCTGAAGGACAAGGTCCTGCGCGCCCTCGCCGAGATGGAAAACCAGCGCCGCCGCACCGAGCGCGAGGTCGCCGACGCCAAAACATATGGCGTAACCTCGTTTGCCCTCGATATGCTGACGTTCGCCGACAATTTGCGGCGCGCCGTCGAAAGCCTGCCGGCGGATGCCCGCGAGGGGGCCGGGGCCGCGCTGAAAACCTTGATCGAGGGAGTTGAACTTACCGAGCGCGACTTCCTGTCGCGGCTCGGCAAATACGGCATCAAAAAGCTCGATCCGCTCGGCGTCAAGTTCGATCCAAACTTGCATGAGGCATTGTTCGAGGTGCCAAACGAGACGGTACCGCATGGCACGGTCGTGCAGGTGATCGAGGATGGCTATGCGATCGGCGACCGCGTGCTTCGCCCCGCCAAGGTCGGCGTCTCCCGCGGCGGTCCCAAGTCCGCAAACGAAAACGCTCCCACGTAGTCCGTGGAAGCGTTCTTGTTTTCGCGTGTCGTGGCTTAGTCCGGGCAAAGCCTTGGATTAATATCTGAACGTGATGCCGGTGCTCGCAATCCAAGGATCGATCTTGCCAAGGGTTTTGATGTGGATATTCCCGACTTCGTTGTTTAGGAGATCCCCTTGAAAGTTCGGATTGAGGTAGATTAGCTTCTTCGCGTCGACAAAGATGCCCCAGTTGGGGAGGCCAAATCCCGTCAGCATATAATCGAAGCCAGCTTGGGCAACGGCGCAGAAAGTCGGATCGACGCTGAAATTCGACAGAATGCCGTCGCTGGTATTGGCGAACATCACCACATAGGCGGCGCCGGCGCCGACATATGGCTGGAAGGCACCCCATTGAGTGAAGTGATATTGAAGGAGGCCCATGAGCGGCCCAAAGCGCACGCTTCCCACTAGGTCGGTTCCCAAGGCCTGGGTAAAATTGAAAGCTGTCGCCTTGATGTGCATTTCCGGGGGCACGCCGGCGGAGATTGCGAGCGTCCAATTGGGCGTGACGAAATAGCCCGCTTCCAAGCCAAGGGTATAACTTGGCGGGATAGCCACGTTATTTAATTGTGCCGTGCCGACGGGAGTCGGTATTACCTTCAATAACCCGCCTCCGGTCGACTGCGCATCGGGCGGGGAGTAGAAGGCGCCCAGAGCGCCGACATGGACGAAGAAGATCGGCGGAGCCGGTGGAATCGGTTCCGGCGTGGGAGTCAAATCCGCGGCGTCGGCACGCGTGATGGCGAGGGCTGCGACGGCGGCAGCGGCCCAAATTCTGATAGCACCGGTCATGAACTTTCCCTCCAGTTTTATGTTCTACGGTTCACGCGATATTGACCCTTTGTCAAACGATCAATGCTTGCCAAGCCGCTTTCGATGCGCACTATGACTTTTTTGCCACGCTTGAGGGCCCTGGAAGCTCGCATGAAGGCATTTGCTGATTGGTTTTGGGGCAAAAGAAGGGCCTTGACACGTTGCGACAACATGGCCTCTACACGCGGCGTCAAGGATTCGCAAAAAGCCGGGGCAGGAAATGGAAAACACGGTTTTGGTTGCCAAGTGAAACGCTAAAACGAACATGGAGCAGTCAAATGACGCGCCGGATCAGCCGGGGATATGGGGGACGAGCCCTGCTCGTCTATGCAATGGTGTTGATAGGGTTTGGCCTCGGAATTTCCGGAGCCTCGGCGCATTCGCGGCTCGTCAAATCCGAGCCTGCCGCGCGCGCGGTGCTCGATAAAGCCCCCAAGGAAATGAAGCTATGGTTTAACGAGGGAGTCGAACCGGCGTTCGCGAAGGTGTGGATCATCCCAGCGTCGGGAGCGCAAATCCCCTTGACCAGCCGGGGCGACAGCTCGGATCCGAAGCTTTTGATCGTTTCGCTTCCGGACAATTTGTCAGCCGGGCCAGTCAACATCGGATATCACATGTTGTCCGTTGACGGCCATGTGGTCGACGCAGAGCTCACTTTTACTATAGAGAAACCACACTGAGGGCGCGACTGCCATGATCGATCCGCTTGATATTGTGCGCGCCGTCGCGACCCTGACAGCCGCCATCGTCGTGGGTTGCGGCGTTTTGAACTGGTACACGCGCGACGCGCATGCAACCAAGGGAGGCACGATCTGGCGAACCCGCGCTGCCGGATTGATCTTGGCAGCCGCTGGAATAGGTGTTGTCGCAACCGCTCTCGGCGCGATCGGGGCCTCCGCGGCCGCAGTCGCTGCGGCAGATACGCATGCGTTCTCTTTCAGTGGCCCAGTCCTTGAGACTTTTCTCCTCCAAACCGGAGTGGGCCGTATCAGCATTCTCCAATTTGGGTCTGCTGTCGTGACTTGCGTGCTGGCCGGCCTTGCTTGGGTGACGCGCAAGAAAACATCTACCTCGGACCTGCTCTTGTTGGGTGCCGCGCTCGCTGCCGGTTTCAGCCAGGCGGTGGTGCCATTCGCCAGCCATCCGACCACGCTCGATCCGCGATGGATTGGTCTTTCTGCCGCGATCGCGCACCGGCTCGCCTTGAGCGTCTGGTTGGGCGGTCTTCCCGCGCTCATTTTATTGATCGGCATTGGAATGATCGGGGAAGACACAAGGGCCTTCGCCGGGGCCATTCTGCGCCGCTTTTCGCGTGTTGCCGTAGTCGCCATGGCTGTCATTGTGACAACGGGATGCATCCTGACCTGGTATCTTGTCGGCAATTTCCCTAGCATGATCGGAACTGTCTACGGAAACTTGCTGATCGTTAAGCTCACCCTGCTTGGCGGCATACTGCTCATTGCGAACAGTCTTCAACGCCAGCTCTTGCCGGCGCTGGAGATGAAGCCAAGCGACTCCATCATTCTGAGCTACGCCAGGCGGGTCAATGTCGAAACCTTGCTGGCTGTCCTCATTGTCATTGTAGCGTCGGATATGGCGGGACTCTCGCCCCCCGCGCATGAAGACATCGTCTGGCCGCTCCATTTTCGCTTCTCGCTCGCCGCAACCTTGGGCAAAGGTACACCTTGGTGGATTTGGTCCCTCCTCGCCGGCGGCAGCGCCTTGGTTCTGGCCGGCCTTGGTCTGATCCTTCTCGTGTACCGGCCTTCCTTGAGGCCGTCGAGATTGTGGCCGAATCTAGGCGTTGCGGGGGGCCTTGCGGCGGGCGTTGGCGCCTTGGTCACGGGATGCGCCTTGGCACTACCCCCCATCTCTGTGCCTGCTTTTCCAAGCACCTACCTTACAACAGAGATTCCGTTTTCGGTGTCGTCTATTGCTGCCGGTCTCAAGCACTATGAAGACAATTGCACCGGTTGCCATGGCGTCAGCGGCCATGGCGACGGTGCCGCAGCTTCGAGTTTACCGGTAAAGCCGGCCGATCTTTCGGCGCCGCACACGGCCTTGCATACTCCGGGCGACCTCTACTGGTGGATTTCCCACGGCATCCTGGCATCCGGCATGCCGGCATTTGGCGATGTGCTCAGCAGCGACGATCGCTGGGACATCATTAATTTTCTCGGGGCTTTTGCCGTTGGCTACCAGGCCCGCGTCATAGAACCTAAAATCAACCGGGGTCAGTACTGGCTAGGGCCGCCGGATTTTCAGATTTCCGATGGCCACGGCGGAACGAGGCTTTTGACCGACTATCAACGCGACTCGGCGCTCCTCGTGGTGTTGTTTTCCTGCCAGGAAAAGAATCTTGCGCAAGAAACCGCGCGCCTCGAACAACTCCTAGATGCCCGCGAGACTCTGGCAGCTCGCGGAGCGAAGATCGTCTTGGTTGCTCCCGGCAAGATTTGCGAGTCATTGCGCGGCCTCGCAACCGGCAAAATCCTCGTTGCTGATCGCGATGCGGTGGATATGGCCGCAACTTATGGCTTGTACACCCGCTCTTTTCACAATCGGCAACAGGACGTGGTCAGGGTTCCGCTAACACACGCGGAGTTCTTGATTGACCGCTCCGGCTATATTCGCGCACGCTGGCTGCCCGAGGAAGACAACAGCTGGAGCGATCCGGCTTTCATTGAATCCCAGCTCGATCTGTTGTCACGCGAGCCGCCAGCCCCGCCACCGCCGGATGTTCATTCGCAGCATTGAGCACCACCTAGCAGCCGCAGCAGGAATTATAGGAATTACGGCATGGTCGAATTTTTTTAGCTCGGCAGATCGTCGCGCGTTGCCGGATTGGCCGACCGCACGGTCGAGGAGAAAAGCTATGTTACAGCGTAAGCCCCACAGCGCTCTCATGGCATCGCCGGTACGGTCGCGCCACATACTAAATTCCATTCCCACCATCATTTATGAACTTGGGATAACAGCTAAGGGTTTTCCCACCCAATGGGTCAGTGACAGCGTCAAGAGAATTTTGGGTTACGAAGTTGAAGAAGCGCTAGCCCCTGACTGGTGGATCGACTGTCTGCACCCCGATGACAAGGAGGCCGCTGTCAAGAAAACGTCGATCCTGATGACCCAGGGTCACTTGGTGCAAGAGTACCGGTTTCGAGCCAAGGACGGCCACTACCTTTGGATCCAGGATGAGGCGAACCTCTTGCAGGAAGCAAGCGGACGGCCCCCCACAAAAATCGTCGGGTTTTGGACCAACATTACAGAACGCAAACAGGCGGAAGTCCAGGTAGCGCAAGCGAGCGGGCAAGAGGCCGGCATTGGCGAAGACGAGCTGACCCGGTTTAACAACCGCATTGCAGTTCGTCTGGTGATCGCAGCCCTGATCATCGGCTCCGGTTTTTTGCTCCTTGAAAAGCGAGGGCCGTTGATATGGGGATTACCTATTATTGGGCTCGCCGTCTTTGCGCTCGGCTGCATCCTCGGATTGATATTGTTTTGGCTCGTGGTCAATTCAGACAAACGGGCACGCTACATATTGAATTCCATTCCTACCGTCATTTATGAGCTTGGGATAACAGCTAAAGGTTTTCCCACCCAATGGGTCAGTGACAGCGTCGAGAGAATCTTAGGTTACGAAGTTGAAGAAGCGCTGGCCCCTAATTGGTGGATCGACTGTCTGCACCCCGATGACAAAGAGGCTGCTGTCAAGAAAACGTCGATCCTGATGACCCAGGGCCACTTGGTGCAAGAGTACCGGTTTCGAGCCAAGGACGGCCACTATCTTTGGATCCAGGACGAGGCGAACCTCTTGCGGAAAGCCGGTGGCCGACCCAAGGAAATTGTCGGGTTCTGGACCAACATTACGGGACGTAAGCAGGCCGAAGACCGGGCTGCACAAGCGCGCAAGCAAGAGATCGAGAGGGGCAAGCAGATACTGTCCAGTGATCGCAACGTTGCAGTTGGTTCCGTGATCGCAGCGCTAATCGTCGCCTCCAGTTTGTTATGGGGAATGACGATTGTTGGGCTCTCCCTCTTTGTGGTCTGCTGTTGCCTCGGGTCGGTCTTGATTTGGCTCGTAATAAAATCCGGCAAATATTAGGACTTCGTTTCATCGCTCAGCATGCGGTCCAGATCGAAGATCGCTGAAGATCGCTTTCGTAGCGATAGAATTTTCCGAATTGGCGGCTTATCGCTTTGGAAAAAGCGAGGCATTTTCTCAGTGAAAAGTTTGCGAGTTCGTCGCTTTGCCGGCGTTCCAGACTCTGGTGGCTCTTAAATGCACGGCAAGGCCGAAACGCTCCCCAAGCCTACAGCATCGCGGGCAGCAGCCTGTCGGGCGGATGGTGGCCGTCCATGAAGGATTTGATGTTGACGATGACCTTCTCCCCCATGTCGATGCGGCCCTCGGCCGTCGCCGATCCCATATGCGGCAATAGCGTAACCTTACCGGCGTTGGCAAGCCTGACAAGTTTCTGCGAGACCGCCGGCTCATGCTCGAACACGTCGAGTCCTGCGCCCGCCAGCTCGCCCGTCTCAAGCATGCGTGTCAGCGCGGTCTCGTCTATGATTTCGCCCCGCGCGGTATTGACGAGAATGGCATGCGGGCGGAGATATTTTAGCCGGCGCGCCGACAGCAAATGATAGGTCGCGGGAGTATGCGGGCAATTGACCGAAACGATGTCCATGCGGGCGAGCATTTGATCCAGCGATTCCCAGTAGGTCGCTTCGAGTGCTTCTTCGACCGGGGCAGCGACGGGCCGCCGGTTATGATAGTGGATCTGCAAGCCGAATGCCTTCGCCCGGTGGGCGAGAGCCTGGCCGATGCGGCCCATGCCGACGATTCCGAGCCGTTTGCCGCTGATCCGGCGTCCTAGCATCCAAGTCGGCGCCCAGCCGGTCCATTCGCCGGCGGGAATTACTTTTGCTCCTTCGACGAGCCGCCGCGCCACCGTGAGGATCAGTGCCATGGTCATATCGGCGGTATCTTCGGTGAGGACGCCTGGCGTATTGGTGACGATCATCCCCCGCCCCAAGGCGGCGGGGACGTCGATATTGTCGACGCCATTTCCGAAATTGGCGATGAGCCTCATCTGTTGCCCGGCCACTCCTATCAACTCGGCATCGATTCTATCGGTAACGGTGGGAACGATCACCTCGGCGACACGCATGGCCTCTGCAAGAGCGCTGCGCGGCATCGGCGTGTCGTCGATGTTCAGCCGCGCATCGAAGAGCTCGCACATCCGAGTTTCGACGACATCCGGCAATTTGCGAGTCACAATCACGAGCGGTTTTTTCCGGCCCATTCTTTTCCTTGCCCTTTAGACCATGTTCGCTTTACGCGGAATTGCTCATGGTCTCTAAGTTCTTGTTTTTTCGCATGACCTCTCCGAAGAACCGGTAGCTTTTTGGGACCATGGCCGTCGCTCGCCGGACGCAATCTTAAAATGAACCGCCGGATCGCGCGAGTTGGCCCGATATTCGCCTGGCGCCATCACGCCTGGTGAGGCGGGTCGCCGATCATTTGCGAGAACTTGCCACGCCGTCTTCACTGGGCGTTAACAACGCTCCGTACACAAGAGGAGCGTCGTCTGTGCGTTCTTTGCCTCCCCTCGCGGTTTTTCTAGCAGATGGCCGGTCAAAGACAAGAACGTCCACAGGCCTCTCTCGCCGACAGAAAACGGGCGATGCGCAGTCTTTGATTTCCTTTATTGTCCGAAAGGAGGGCGCGATGCGAGAACGCAACAGAGGAGAGCGGTTTTTGCTCCACGACGAACCAATAGTTATGTGACGCCCCGACATCCGCGAGCCCACGCACCGATGAGGAGAACCTTGGTAGTGTGTATGCGCCAAGTCGCTTTGCTTAGGACTATCGCATTGCTTAGGAATAGAGTCTTCCGCCGCGCCCTTCTCGCTATGGCCGTGACCTTCTGCGCCTCGGCTGCTGGCGGTATTGTGCGGGCCGACCAGACCGGCTCCGCGAGCGGTTTACCAGTTCCGCGTTATGTGAGTCTGAAGTCCGATCGCGTGAACCTGCGCGAAGGCCCTTCCAAGGACCATCGGACGGTGTGGGTCTTTCAACGCGCAGGGCTTCCCGTCGAGATCACCGCAGAATTTGAAATTTGGCGCAAGGTCCGCGATTCCGAAGGCACGGAGGGCTGGGTCCTTCATTCACTTCTTTCTGGAAGGCGCACGGCTCTGGTTACGCCTTGGAAAAAAGGGATAGATTCGGTGCTCTACAGTAAGGCGAGTCTGAAATCGGCGCCGGTTGCAAAGTTGCAGCCAAACGTGATCGCAAGCGTGCGTGGCTGCGACGGCGCCTGGTGCCGTATCTCTGGCGAAGGCTTCGATGGCTTCATCCAGCAATCGGACCTGTGGGGCGTCTATCCGAATGAAAAAATCGATTGATCGGATGACCGCCTGAAGGCCGGAGACCCGGCGCCCCTTGGGGTCAATGGCTGGATGCCTACGTCCTTGCCACCGGGCGCAACAATGGCCCGGCAGAACCGTTAGTTCGGCCGTGGGGAGATAAAAGGCCTCGCCAATTATTTGCTGGGGGCGCCTTTCGCAAGCATCTCCGGGCTACTCAGAACCCGATCCCAGCCAGTCCGAACGTGGCGGCAATGGCGAAGCGTTACGTACAAGCTAATTCAGTTGTCCTTGGCATGCCCCGTCAAACGCGCCCAGCCGCCCTGGACGGTGGACGATACGGTTTTTATGCCGTCCTTGACCACATCCCAATTGACCATCGGACGGTCGGTGCGAATCTGGTCGGATACATATGCCGCGCCTATCGTGAGGATAATGCCAAGTATGATCCCGAAAAACATGCGCATTCAAGCCCCTTTTTGCCCAGAGCGGTCCCCCAAGACTCGGAGTGGTTCCTCCAAGACTCAACAGGCACACTAGCTATTGTTTTCGTTTCCGGTCAAGCCCGGCGCGTCATTTCCGTGCGCGAACGCAATGTTAAAAACACTTTACGGGCTACGGGCGAAAGCAAGGGAGTTGGGCGGCAGGGCAGGGAACGGTGGGGCATTTGCCGCGTTCACTCCACAGCCGATTCTAATGTCGGCGGCAAAGTACCTTCAAGGGCTTCTGGAAATAAACCGGCAAAGCCAACGTCTAAATTTAAAATTTAGACTCCGGCCCAATGCGTCAAGTGAAGTTCTCGAAGCTCGATTTCACTTGGGTAGCGGTAATTAACCGTCCACCGAGGAGACACCATGACCGATGAAACTATACGGCCCGAAGGTAGGTCCTCAGCGCAGCTCCAAGAGGTCTGTCTGCAGACTCTGAAGAAATGTCCCGGGTTCGAACAGGTCAACGAAATTTTGATCCAACCGCGCGTCGCCGTCAATGGTTCGGCCAACTGGAACTTGGCAGCAGTCAGGCCACGCGTTGACAATCGCTCCCTGCGCGCCGCCCGCGAGACGATCGGATTTCTACAGCAAACTTACCGGTTGATCCCAGGCGAGGCGCAAGTCCGCGATCATCGCCGCAGCTAAGCCTCGATCCGCATTTATTTTTCCACGGTCCCGGCCCCGGAACAAGCGACGCTTGGTGGCCCGGCTTGCGTTCCGCGATGCCGGCGCGGAGGAACCCTGTATTTCAATATATTAACGAGTGTTGATGGTTGCCCCCATCTTCTTCGCAAAGCATGGCTAAGGGCGGCTGGCGAAACGCGCCGTTTGGGATTATCGGATAGTCCATGCTGGCAGCGCCGCAGCCTCCGACGAGGCTCTATTGCGGCGGCAAAAAGGGGCCTGGAATTTTTGTTACACTCGCACCTTCTCGGGACTGGCGCCTATGCTCCGAAACGGATTTTGACGAACCAAGATCTTGAAAAGCTGGTCGAGACGACCGATGCCTGGATCATTGAGCGCACAGGCATTAAGGAGCGCCGGATCGCGGCAGAAGGCGAAGTCACTTCGGATATGGCCGTTATCGCGGCGCGGCACGCGCTTGCGATGGCCGGCACGAGAGCCGAAGATCTCGACATGATCATTGTCGCCACGGTCTCGGCCGACATGCCGCTGCCTTCCTGCGCGGTTATCGTTCAAGCCAAGCTCGGCGCGACGCGGGCCTTTGCCTTCGATATCGGCGCTGCTTGCGCCGGCTCTCTTTATGGGCTGAGCATCGCCGACCAATTCATAAAGACCGGCAGAGCCGAGCGAGTACTCGTCATCGGCGCCGAGCTATTAACCCGTCTCGTCAATTGGAGCGATCGCAACACTTGCGTGCTGTTCGGCGATGCAGCGGGCGCTATGGTCGTTGGACCCGCGCGCGATCCCGGACGCGGTCTCCTGTCGACGCATCTTCATTCCGACGGAACCGCCGCCGGAATATTGTCGATACCGGGCGGCGGCAGCAAGCATCCGCAGTCCGCCGAGGTGCTTGCCAAGAACATGCACAAGATCGCGATGAACGGACGCGAGATATATAAGTTCGCGGTCCGCGTGCTGCCGCAAGCAATTCTCGAAGCGCTCTCCGCGAATGGGCTGACTGTTGGCGACATCGACCACATTGTCTCGCATCAGGCCAACGCTCGGATTGTCGAATCGGTGCTGAGGAGGCTCGGCATTCCCCTCGAAAAATGTTGGCTGAACCTCGCGCGTTACGGCAATACGTCGAGTGCCTCCCTGCCGATTTCGCTCGACGAGGCCAACCGGGCGGGACGGCTAAAGCCCGGCGATCTTATCGCGATGATGGCAATTGGCGCAGGGATGACATGGGGCAGTGCCCTGATGCGGTGGTAGCTGGTGACAAGAAGGCCCCCGCCGTTAGCCAGAGGAATGGCGGCCACCGCACCCCTCCTGTGCGGGTTTACTGGGCAACGACGACCTTGCTTGCGGCAGTAACGACGGCCTTCCTGAAAGCCCCCTCGACGGTCACCGCAAAATTATAGTGGGACCGCGAAAACGGCGCCGAACGGAACGGCTTGTTGCTGCGCCAGCCAACCAGAATCGCGCCAATTGCCGGTTTGTTTGTTCCCATGACGATTGCGCCGCCGGAGGCTCCATCCCCGGTTTCGCAATCGAATGAAAATTCCCTCGTTCCTTCTGCACCGGCTGCCAATTGGTCGTGGAGGTGACATTTCTCCATCGACAGCCTGCGACCATCGCCCCAGTCGATGTGCCCGCGCGCGACGAATTCGACCGGCATGTTGGAAGCCGCCGCTTCGGCAAGGCTAAAGGGGGTCGCCCCTTCGATCGGTCGCGTCAAGCGGGCTACGGCCCAGTCATGAACCTCCGAGACCGCGTAAGGATCAATGCTTCCCGCAATGATCGAGCCGGAGTCGATGGGCACTCGCAATTCCTTGCCGTGGTTCTCAATCGAAAAAAAGCAGGTTTTTGCGCGCGGAGAGCCCTTTTCGTCGAAAAATACATGGGCAGCGGTTGTTACGAGGTCGTTGGCGAGCGTCAGCTGGCCGGCGCCATGTGCATTGCCGCATTCGATCAGGCCGGAACCGGAAAACCGGGAGCGAAGCTCGGCAGCGTCGAGTTTTTGCTCGGCTGCGAATTGCTCCACACTGCGGCGGCTGTTCTTGCCAAAGACGACAACTGGGACGGTTTTCAGCGGGCTCGCCTCCGGCAGCTTATGCGCAATGAGCGGTACAGCGGAAGCTTGACCGTAAATTCCAAAAAGGAAGATGCAAATGGCGACGGCGTGCAATCCACCTTTTTGAAACATCCTATTTTCTCCTGTCGAATGGCGCGGCACGAGCTCCGATCCGCCCAAAATGCTCTCTCAAGCTGAAACTCGTATTTTGTCAATGCGAAAACAAAAAGGCAGGAATCCGGCGGAAGAGCAGTTAGGCCAAACGGTTCACCTATCGCACCAAATCCGCTTGGCAGGACTTGCTCTGGGGCAGCAAGTGAGACGATAAGCCGCAAGCATGTTCCGAGGCTGGCGCGCAACCGCTGGCTTCCGCAATGTGGCTAGAATAAGAAATGCGGCTAGAATAAGACAACCGCCAAGCGCGTGGGCCGACACCACGCCCGCTTGCTAACTTACTTTGGCGATGAGGCGCAACCGAAATGAAAATATCCGCGCGCAATGTCCTCGAAGGCGAAATCAAGGAAGTTCACAAGGGCGCGACCACCGCGCATGTCGAAATCGAACTCAAAAGCGGCATTACCGTAATCTCTTCGATCACCAACGAAGCAGTCGAGGAACTCGGCCTCAAAAAAGGCGTCCAAGCTTACGCGGTCATCAAAGCCTCAGATGTGATGGTCGCCATAAAATAGGTGGCGCCGGCAAATTCGCGCGGACGGTTTCGCCGGTTGCGATCCCATTCAGCTCTTTGGCGGAGCATGCCCAATCCGCAGCGATTCCTCGGCGTTATTCTTGAGGACGCCTTGGATCTTGCGGGTCAAGCCGGCAAATATCCAGGGTAGCTGGACTTCAATGCGCACGGCATCGTTCATGACATAAACTTGCGCCGTCGCGGTCTGTCCAAAAGCCACAACTCGCAAATTTGCCGTGTCGCCGTCCCATTTGGCCTCGCTGTGCGCGAGTTTATCAATGTAATCTCGGCGCAGGGCTTCTATTCCCCCGGCGATCCGCCTTTTCGCCTCTACCGCACCAACACGGTGCGGCACGCTGATGACGATGGAATTCGACATGACGACCCTCCGGTGTTCGTCATGTAGACATTTTCGGCTCCGTTTGCCACTTACTTGCCACTCCTACGAGAACAATTATCGCTCTTGCCAGTCCATTAGTGGCAGGGCGGCATACCAGGCTGGCCGCAGCCGCGCCGCTGCTGCTGCTGCTGTGGCGCGCGTGGCGGCTGATAGGACGGCTGCGGCGGATGCCACTGCTGCGGCTGCGGGCGCGGCGGCTGATTAGCCGGCTGCGGCTGGTGCCACTGCTGCTGCGGGCGCGGCGGCTGATCGACCGGCTGCGACTGACGCCGCTGTTGATTCTGCCGCGGAGGCTGTCCGGACTCTTGCGGTTTCGGAGCAATGGTAGGACTTGGCTCAGGAGCCGCGGCTTTGCCGTTCGGACCTGAGGGAGCATGTCGACGTTTCGAAGGAAGCTTGTCGGCGGGCGGTTTGGTCGTGGGTTGCTGTCCCGCAGGCGGAAGTGCTTCAGGCGACGGGGTCCGGACAGGCTTGGCGCCGCCTGCGGAGGACTTTTTCCCCGGCAACGGGGGAAGCTGCTGGCCGCTTGGCAAGGCATGGTCTGTTGGCGTCTTGTTTGGCGATCGTGTGCCCGGTGGGTTTTGAACCGCGCCCGGCGATCCCGGCCGGGGCTTTTGCTCGGTTAGCGCCCCCGGCTTTTCGCTCGTCCCTGGCAACGGCTTGCCAGTCGCGCCAGGCAAGGCATGGGGAGACAATTGCGTTGACGGCAAAGATCCAGGCTGTCCGGGGCGCATCCCTGGCGCGGGTTGGCCGGGGGATTTCCCGGGAAGTCCTGAGTTACCGCCTCCTATCATTGTCGCTTTCCTGGCAACGGAAGGCGGCAAGGCGACCTTCGCGGCCATCGCCGCCGCCGCTACGCCGGCTCCTGCGCCAACCGCCCCGGCCATGCCGGGGTGGCCATGCTCCCCGCCCGGATTAATGACGGTGTTATTGTTGTTAATGATTGTCGTGTTGTGGATGTTATTGAAGACGACATTTCCAGGCGGCGGCACCACGTAGGCCGGTGAACTGACCCAAACCGGGAACGGAACAAATGCGGGGACCGGAAGCACGAAAAGTCCAATCGGCGGCGGTGGCGGCAAAAAGACGAGATAAGGCGGCGGCGGAGCCAGGAAGACGATTGGTGGCGGCGGCACGAAGCCGAACACCGGATCGCTGAAGACGAGCACGGGGCGATCGACATAGACGATCTCTGCGGGCGGCGGCGGCGGAATGTCGTAACCGATCGGCGAGAAGGACGCAGGCGGTTCCTCTGGGGCTGTCAAACTCGCGAGGCGCCGGCGCGCGTCCGACGCATGCGGGCCGCGCGGATACCGGTCGAGATAGGACCAATACGCGTCCGGCGTATTGACCACGCGGGTTTGCCGCCAGGTCATCGCCTCGCGGCGGGCGGCCACGAGGCCGCGGATACGTTTGGCCAGGGGGTCGGAGGGATAGGCGGCGAGAAATTCCTCGTAGCCTTCCAAGGTATCGCGCTCGATCGCGGCGGCGTAGGCGTCCTGCGCCCCGAGGTCTTGGAGCGGCCGCGACCGCATGGCGCTTGCCTTATCCTGCGCGAGGGCGGGAGGCGGAGCGTCCGCCGCGCGCTCGAAGAAGACGAAAGGCGCGCTGATCCTTGACACGTCCCAAGGCACCTGCCCGCCCTTGGTCACTTCGTTGACACGCAGACGCACCCCGTCGAAGACGTCCGCCGGCGCCAGACCGCCTTCCCGGATCATTTCGGCGAGCGCCTGCGCATAAGCGCCATAGGACCCGTTCTCGGCAGGGGCCACCGTCCCCGGCGCCGCATTGAAAGCGATGAGCATGTTCGGATCAGGATCGACGAGCGCCAGGCCGCCGGCCAAAGGCTGACCAGAATTGCCGAAGGGCGACGCTCTCGCCGCATCGAGGACGACGAAACTCGCCTTCAAGGGAAGCCCGGCGAGCCGCTTCGTATAATCGGAGATGCGCACCGCCTCGATTGCCACGTCTTGAACTGCCGCGATCTTCGCATCCACCGGCATGAAATAATTGTCGCCGTCGAGCTGCGCGCCGTAACCGCCAAGATACATAAACGCGACGGTGTCTGGTCCCGATGCCTGAGCCTTGTCGAGGAAGTCGCGCAACGCGCCACGCAATGTTTCGCCATCGAGGTCGCGCGCGCCTGAGACGTCGAAGCCGGCTGCTTGCAATGTCTGGGCGATAAGGCCCGCGTCATTGGCTGGTGTGGCGAGGGCACCCGCCTGGTAGGCGGCGTTGCCGACCACGAACGCGATGCGTTTTTCGGCGTCCGCCCGCACTGGCGAGGCGAGAGCAAGCGAGATGAGCGCGAAGCAGGCAACGAAGAGCCTCGAAATGGTTTTCATAGTGGTCCTGATGCTGGGGGAGCCAGTGTTGAGGGCGATACTACGCGATGGGCGCTGAACGATAGTTGAATGAAACAAGGCGGAACGAAGGCGAGGCTGCGCGCCGGCCTCAAATCAGTTCTATCTCCCTTCAGGAGTGGCCCTGAACATGCGACGAGTCCGCCGCCATACCTTCGTCTTCGTCAGGAGGCCGGGTCGTTCCGGCGGCTAACAACGGCTCCGGGGCGGGCGTTGCGCCTTGTGTTACCTTCCGCCAAGTTCGTAACGGCTTTCTCACCGAATTGGGCGCGACGCTCTTTGCCGGCATCCGATCCATCATCGAATCTGATTGCTGCCGCCGCGCCATAATCGCACGCGAAGTCGTCTGCCTCGCGGCCGGAAAGCCTCCCGCCGGCACGCCCTAGCCGGGAGAAGAGCAATGCCAGCCGGCGGGTCGCGACATTGCGGTGTGCGTACGTCCGAACAGGGCGTCGATGTAATTTTACGCCCTGCCACAGCTCGCCCTTAGCGAAGACCTACGCGGTCTTCGAGGGCTCCGCATAATTATCGCGCCCCGATTTTCCCGAGCTGCGATAATATTTTAGTTTCAATAATCGTAAGCGGGGGTCGCGAATTCGACGACTGGTTGCGGGCGCCCAGGCACTTCGAGCGGCCGCGGCAGCAGGTCGTTGCCAAACAACGCCGTCGAAAAGATTTGGTCCGGCGTCTGGTTGAAGATCGTGTTGGCGGTCATGTAGTTCGACATGCTGCCAACAGGAACCACCGGTCCGGGATCGAGGAAGCTCCGCCGGTTGACGGTGAGAGGCGGACGTTCGTCATGGTAGCGCGCCGCCACCTCCGAGTAATGGCGATGACGCGGTTTGGCC
>DATBQJ010000064.1:0-6086 GCA_036560885.1 Methylocella sp. | reverse complement strand
TGTCTCGGCGAACCCGACGGGTCCCATGCATGTCGGCCATGGCCGTGGCGCGGTGTTCGGCGACGCGCTCGCCAATCTGCTGGCCTTCGCAGGGCACGAGGTCACCCGCGAATTTTATATTAATGACGCCGGTGCACAGGTCGATGTTCTGGCCCGTTCCGCGTACCTGCGCTACGCGGAGGCGCTGGGTGAAAAAATCAGCGAAATCCCCGAAGGTCTTTATCCCGGCGATTATTTGAAAGACATCGGTGCGGCGCTCACCGAAAAATATGGCCGCACATTGCTAGGGCGCCCGGAAAGCGAATGGCTTGAGGAAGTTCGCGGCGCCGCGATTGAGGCGATGATGGCGATGATCCGGGCCGATCTCGCTTGCCTGAATATCGAACACGAAGTTTTTTTCTCGGAGCGCTCTCTGACCCGCGGGGCCGAAGGCGATTTGGTCGCCGCGGCGATCACGGCACTGCGTCAGCGCGGTCTGGTTTATGAAGGCCGTCTTCCGCCGCCGAAAGGGCAGCCTGCCGAGGATTGGGAGGATCGCACGCAAACCCTGTTCAGGTCGACGGCATTCGGCGACGATGCCGACCGGCCGCTCATGAAATCGGACGGCTCCTACACCTATTTTGCGTCCGATATCGCCTATCACAAAACCAAGATCGACCGCGGCTATGCGCTTTTAATCGACGTTTGGGGCGCCGATCATGGCGGCTATGTGAAACGGATGCGCGCCGCCGTGGAGGCTTTTTCAGAGGGCCGGACCAGGCTCGATGTCAAGCTCTGTCAATTGGTTCAATTGATGCGCAATGGCGAGCCCGTGAAAATGTCGAAACGCTCCGGGGAATTCGTAACGTTGCGCGACGTCGTTGATGAAGTGGGCATGGACGCGGTTCGCTTCATGATGCTTTTTCGCAAGAACGATGCTCCCTTGGAGTTCGATTTGAATAAAGTGATTGAGCAATCCAAGGATAATCCGGTATTTTACGTCCAATATGCCCACGCAAGGACAAAATCCGTATTGCGGCAAGCGCTTGCAGCGATTCCGGACATTGATATTTCAAGTTCCGGGCTGGCCGCAGCGGATTTTGGGCTCCTGCAAGACGACGGGGAAATGGCACTGATCAAGCTCGTCGCGCAATTTCCCCGGGTTGTCGAGGCGGCGGCGGCCAGCGACGAGCCGCACCGGATCGCGTTTTATGTGCATGATCTCGCGTCGAGCTTGCACGCCCATTGGACTCGCGGCAAAGATCGGCCACAATTACGATTTCTTAATGAAAAGCGGACAGATTTAACTGCCGCCAGGCTGGCGTTAGTAACGGCGCTGGCAACAGTTCTCGCGTCCGGGCTTGCAATTTTGGGAGTGAACGCTCCCGACGAGATGCGATAAAGGCTCCAGCCTTCACGCCGCCGGGTACTGGTTCACTCGCGGTGCGTCGGCCGAAACTGCGACAGTGCTTGATCGTGAGAAATGAAGGGACGCCAAGCTAGCCGCACCCGTGCAAGTCGTGAACGCAAACAGCGGTCACGCTGCAAGGATCGCGGGAAAACCGGCCGTGATCGCGTTATGTGGGAGTTCAATGCGTGACCCGGTTAGTTAGAACCGGCCAATCATGCAGCCAAGATTGCGTAAACACTGCCCGGCGTGGGATGCGCGATTGCAATGACGTGGACCGGCGGGGTTGTCCGCCGCGAAGTCGCGACAGGAGGGTAGAGTAAGATGAGTGAGCCAATTGTAAAACGGCGGCCAATGATCGATCTGGAGGAGTTCGAAAGACGTCTGCGCAAGCCGCTCGCCGCAAACCAAGGCGACGACGATCCACTTGCCGAACTCGCGCGCTTCGTCGGCGAACAAGAAGACCCTTATAAGACGGTGTTTGACCCGCCAGGCCGGCATTCCGCCGGAATTTTGCGGAGCGATCCGGATTACGGCGAAGACGAGGGGACGCACGAGCCCCTCATCCGCGGTGATTTTGCCGCGATTGAGGCCGGGCTGCTTGGTTCCTTCCGGCATGAAGGCGGGAATCACCGCTCCGAATCCGAGGAACTGGACGGGTGCGAGGAGGAGGAAGGCGCGGAGCACTGGCGCTACAACGACACCACGGCGCGTTCCCGCGAGGCCGGTCCTCCGTTTGAGGAAATCAGGTCGCGGCGCCCTCTCTATGTCATGGCCGCCATGATCGTCGCTGGACTCGCGGGCATCGGCGCCAGTTTTGCCTTTAAGGGCGCGGTTTCCCATCAAGACGACGTCGCAACGATCAGGGCTGCCGATGGGCCAGCCAAGGTACAACCCGAAACGGCGGCGGGCACGGCAAATCCGGACCAAGACGCCTCTATCCTTGGCGATTCGACGCAACGGCCGCCGGTCACCGTGGTCAATAATGCGGAACAGCCCGCCGATTTATCCGCGCCAGCGAATGTGCCGGAGGCGCAGGCTCCGCCCGCTATAGCTGATCTTGCAGGCGGGGCGGCAAGCGTTCCCGTGCCGGCCCCGCCGGCGCAGGCGCAAGCGCAGCCGCAACCAGCTGCCGGACCAGCGACGATCGCCGACCTTATCGAGCCGAAAAAGGTGAAGACCGTTTCGGTCCGTCCGGACGGCACGCTCCTGCCGAACGACACCCCACCCCAAGTTGCGGCACCCGCTGCTCCTGTTCCCGCGGCGCGCCCCCCGGCGACGGCGCCCATGGCGAAGGCCGCAACGCCGAAATCGGCGGCGCGCGTGGCGACGACACCGAAGCCAGCCGCGCTCGCTGCGAACGGCAATCCGCAGCCGCGAACCTTGATTGCCGCCAAGGACCAGGCCGCCCCAGCCGCCGAAGCGCCGCAGGCGACACCAAGTGGTTACGCGGTCCAGCTCGCGGCTCCGGGAACCGAGCAAGAGGCGCGTGAAGCGCAGGTCCGGCTCATGAAGAAGTTTTCCACCGAATTGGCGGGCTTCCACACCTCGATCCACAAAGCTGCGGTCGGCGGCAAGCCCGTCTATCGTGTCAGGGTCGCTGGTTTTGCATCACGGGACGAAGCCACCGCTTTGTGCCAGAAACTTCAATCCGGCGGAGGCAATTGCTTCGTCGCCAAGAACTGAGCACCATTGGGGCGCTTCAGCCTGGCAGCACAAGGATGCGGCGGTTCGCGCGTGAAGCTCGCGCGAACCGCCGTCCTCGGGCCGATTGCGGCGAATCCGCGGTGGGACTTGCGGCAGCGACCGCCAGCTACGGGTGCGGCAAGCTGCGGACGAGGAGTGGGATTCGTTGGATTTGCCTTTTGCTCAAAATCCCGCGGAGGCCAGGGAGGACGCGTCCTTCGTGGTCGATGTCGAGGGTTTTGAAGGTCCGCTCGATCTCTTGCTCGACCTCGCGCGCCGGCAGAAAGTGGATTTGAGCAAGATTTCCGTCCTGGCGCTCGTCGAACAATACCTCGAATTTATCGCGGCCGCGCGCCGCCTGCGTCTCGAACTTGCGGCGGATTATCTGGTCACGGCGGCATGGCTCGCCTATTTGAAGTCGCGCCTGTTGCTGCCGCAACCCCCCAAGGGCGAGGAGACGGAAGGCGTGGAACTTGCCGAAGCGTTACAACTCCGGCTTCGCCGCCTCGATGCGATCCGCGCCGCCGCCGAAGCGCTCGTCAACCGGCCGCGTCTCGGTCGAGATATGTTCTTGCGAGGCTTGCCCGAGCCGGTTCTAACCGGCGGCGAGCCGCGATGGCGCGCAAGCCTTTACGAATTGCTGTCGGCCTATGCCCAGCGGCGTCAGAAACAGGCACTCACCCGGGTGACCGTGAAGCAGCGGTTCGTCTGGTCGCTTGCGCGCGCCCGGAGTGAGCTTGAAAAACTTGCCGGGCGGGCGCTCGATTGGACTGTGCTCGACACTTATCTCATGGCATTCTGCACGACGCCCGAAATGCGCCGCACGGTTTGGGCTTCGACGCTTTCCTCTTCGCTTGAGATGGCGCGGGAGGGCATGATCTCGATCCGACAAGACGCGGCTTTCGCGCCGCTATGGATCAAACGCAAATCGCCGCCGCCAGAAGTTTTTTTGCATGTGGTTCGAAGTTGAGCCGGTAGCGATGCGGGGCGGACGAGGAGGATCTGGTTTTGGCGGAACTTGCGCAACTCTTTGCTCAAATTGATCGAAGTCAACAGCCGTCGCGCGAGGATGGTTTGGCCGAGGCCATGCGAATCGCCGAAGCGCTGCTTTTCGCGGCGGCGGAACCGCTCACCGAGAAGGACATCGAGAAGCGCATGCCGCGCGGCGTCGCGGCTGGCGAAGTCCTCGAAGCCCTGAAGGCCGACTATGCTTCGCGCGGCGTCAATCTCGTGCGCGCGGGCGGGAAGTGGATGTTCAGGACAGCGGCCGATCTCGCCTGGCTGCTCGCCACGGGGGGTGACGAACCCAAACGGCTCTCTCGCGCGGCGCTCGAAACGCTGGCGATCGTTGCCTATCATCAGCCCGTGACGCGCGCCGAAATCGAGGATATTCGCGGCGTTGCCATCTCCAAGGGAACGCTCGATCTTCTGCTGGAAACCGGATGGGTCCGGCTGCGCGGCCGCAGGCGCGCGCCCGGGCGTCCGATCACTTACGGGACGACAGACGCGTTTCTCATTCACTTCGGCCTTGAGGTGATCGGCGACCTTCCTGGTCTCGAGGAACTGAAGGGAGCCGGGCTTTTCGACGGCCGTCTGCCGCGGGGTTTTGGTATTCCGGAGCCTCGCGATGGGGCGGAGCTTGCCGAGGACGAAGATCCGCTCGAGAACGAAGCGGGCCTCGATTTTGCCACAGGAGCTCCCGCGGGTGGCCCGGAGAAACCGGCATGGGGTGAGGATCCTGCACCCGCGAACGAAGCTTTGTCGGCGCCCGAGGATTGCGACTCTTAAATGACGCTGTAGCGAAGAATCCCGGCCGCAAATCTAGGGCTTGACTTCCTACGCTCTTTATTGCCGGCAAGAACGGCGTACTGCCTTCTTGTTTTTACGGTTATGAAAGCCTAGGTTTTCGGGATGGTGGGGGGCGTTGCGGTCGCCTCGCGTTTGGATACGGAGAATTGCGCCATGGGCGGTCTATCGATCTGGCATTGGATCATCGTCGGGGCCGTCGTATTGATTGTGTTTGGCGGGAAGGGCAAGATTTCCGACATCATGGGGGATGTCGCCAAGGGCATCAAATCGTTCAAGAAGGGGCTGGCGGAAGATGACCAAAAGCCGGAGCTGGAACGCCCCAGCGATCCGCCAATGCGCTCCATCGACCATCAAACAGCCGCCGACCCCGACAAGATTCCAGATACTCGCAAGCTCGGTTGAGCGCTCCGGCGGCGGCCGGGGTGCGGTCCGCTGAACCGCGCGCGGGCCGCAGGGTTTCAAGGTCGCGGACTCGTTTACGATCATCGCTGGCGCGCCTCGAGTGATGTTTCCTCATGTTCGATTTTGACGCTGGCAAGTTCATCATCATTGGAGTCGTGGCGCTGATCGTCATCGGGCCGAAGGAACTTCCGCGTGTTATGCGCCAAGTAGGTCAAGCGGCGGCCAAGATGCGGCGCATGGCGGCCGAGTTTCGCGGCCAGTTCATGGACGCCATGCGCGAGGCCGACATCGAGGATTTCAAGGCGGATGCGGTCAAGCTGGCCGAGAGCGCGAAAATCGCCGTGGGCGTCGATCGTCTTGCGGACGTCAAGGAGGAACTCACGCGCGTGCTAGACGCGGCCGGAAAGCCCGCGACGCCTCCTGTCGCGGATACACCGGCGGCGGCTGCCCCGCATAACGCGGAGCCGAATGCCTTGCCCGCCTTGCCCCAAGCGCCAGAGGAAGGAGGCGAGAGCGCGATTGCTACGGCCGCGCCACGCCAAGCGCCGCCAGCCGCTGCTGCCACCGACGCCGAGATGCGGGCGCTTGCCGATGCGCTCGCGGCCGAGATGGGGGACGCGCAGGCGCGCCGAGACGTGGACGGCGCAAGACCGCAAGGCAAAGGGTGACTGTTCTAGGCGCCCCGGTTCGGTTACACGAACGTAACCCATGCCTTCCGGAGCGAGCCACTCATGACCGACGCCGATA
This sequence comes from Methylocella sp., assembly GCA_036560885.1. Classification (GTDB taxonomy): domain Bacteria; phylum Pseudomonadota; class Alphaproteobacteria; order Rhizobiales; family Beijerinckiaceae; genus Methylocapsa. The sequence continues at coordinate 55 of DATBQJ010000064.1, read as the reverse complement.
TCGAGGCGACAAAAGCGCCCTTGATGGACCATTTGATCGAGCTGCGCGCGCGGCT
>DATBQJ010000063.1:0-41271 GCA_036560885.1 Methylocella sp. | reverse complement strand
GACATTGACTTTGCGCAGTTGGTGAAACTATACGGCGCCTCGCCGGACAGCGCTAAGGGCCGCTACAGCCCCGCCGAATGCACAGGCGCGATTAAGACGCCAATCGAGGGCAAGCCAGACCAGAAGCATATTTCGACTTCGTTTGTAGAACGCCAAAACCTCACGATGCGCATGGGGATGCGCCGGTTCACTCGGCTGACAAACGCCTTTTCCAAGAAGATCGAAAACCACGTTCATGCGCTGTCGCTGTATTTCGTGCATTACAATTGGATGCGCATTCACAAGACGCTTCGCGTTACCCCCGCGATGGCCGCTGGCCTAAGCGGCAACCTCATGAATTGGGAGGATATCATTGCGATCATGGATGCTAAAGAAAAAGAGACGGTAGCACGTAAGCGCGCGGCCATGCTCGACGAAATGCCTTATTCAAACTGAGACACTACCCCTTGGCGAGGACCGGTGCGCGCGCCGCGCCGGCATGATAGTCTATTTGTATTCGCCCGAAACTCAAAGCGCGCGGGGAGGCGAGAGGCGTGCGTATCGCAGGCAAGGATTTTCGGACCATTTGGCCCGGCAGCGACGCTTTGAGCGTCCAAATCATCGACCAGACGCGGCTGCCGCACGAATTCGAAATTGTTTCGATCAAGACTGCCTGCGAGGCGGCGCGTGCCATCAAGGACATGCAAGTGCGCGGCGCTCCCCTCATCGGCGTGACGGCGGCCTATGGTTTGGCGCTGGCGATGCGCGCCGGACCATCGGACGCTAATCTCGATACGGCTTGCGCCGTTCTCGCCGCGGCACGGCCCACCGCAGTCAATTTGCAATGGGCGCTCGCCGCGATGCACCACCACCTCTTGGCCTTGCCTCCAACCGAGCGCGCCGAGGCCGGCTTCGCGCATGCCGGCGCGATCGCCGAACAAGACATCGCCCTATGCGAAGCGATCGGCGAACATGGGGCCGCGCTCATTCGCGCCGCCAGCGCTTGCAAGCAAGGCGGCGCAGTCAATATCCTGACCCATTGCAATGCGGGCTGGCTGTGCGCGGTCGATTGGGGCACTGCGACGGCGCCAATCTACAAGGCCCATGGCGAAGGGATTGCGCTGCACGTGTGGGTCGACGAAACGCGGCCCCGCAATCAAGGTGCGGCGCTGACCGCATGGGAACTTGGCCAGCATGGGGTACCGCATACAATCATCGTCGATAACGCCGGCGGCCATTTGATGCAACACGGAATGGTCGATCTCGTAATCGTCGGGACCGACCGGACGACCGCCTCGGGCGATGTTTGCAACAAAATCGGTACCTATTTGAAAGCGCTCGCAGCCAATGACAATGGCGTGCCGTTTTACGTCGCAGCGCCCTCGCCATCCATCGATTTTTCGATTTTCGACGGCATTGCCGAAATCCCGATCGAGACGCGATCGGCGCTGGAGGTCACCCATATCGCGGGGCGTGGCGCCAACGGGCGTATCGAGACCGTCCAGCTCGCGCCTTCTGGAAGCAAGGCTCTCAATTACGCCTTTGACGTGACCCCTGCCCGGCTCGTGACGGGTCTCATTACCGAGCGCGGCGTGATCGCCGCCAGCCGCGACGCTCTCGCCAAGGTTTTTCCCGAGCGCATCGCAAAGCCATCCTGACTTGCTGGCCCTCGTTCGGTAATCTCAATTGAGATCATGTCTAACAATTCCCTGCCCGATTTGATTTTCTGCCCGGCAGACGGTATCGACGCGCAAAAGGCCAAGTACTAAATTACGCTTGCCAAATGGCTAGCGGAGGCGGCTCGCGAATGGCCGCACTATGGCAAGGTCGAACCGCTCACCCGGCAAGCGTTCGCGCCCGGGCGCCGCCAGTGACAGGGCAAAGGGCATGGCCGCAGCCGAGGAAGAAGGCATCCGCCAGGCGATCATCGGCGCCTGCCTTGCGATGAACCGAAACGGCATCAATCAGGGGACTGCCGGCAATATTTCGGTGCGCTGGAACAGCGGCCTGTTAATTACGCCTTCCGGTCTTCCGTATGAGGAAATGACGGCTGGCGATATCGTCTTCATGAACATGGACGGGAGTTATGAGCACAGGCTTGCGGCCTCGTCCGAATGGCGGTTCCATCGCGATATTTTGCGAGCGCGCGGGGACGTGAACGCCGTGGTGCATGCACACCCTATTCATGCCACCGCTTTCGCGATCTGCGGCAAGGAGATCCCGGCGGTACATTATATGATCGCCGCGGCGGGAGGCCCGACGATTCGCTGCGCTCCCTATGCGCCCTATGGCACGGAAGAACTGTCGAACGTGGTGTTGGAAGCGCTGAGCGGCCGGAGGTGCGCGCTGCTCGGCAACCACGGCATGGTCGCCACCGGCCCCGATCTGCGCGAGGCGATGTGGCTTGCCGTCGAGGTCGAAGCTCTTTGCAAGCAATATGCGGTGGCCCTGCAGGTCGGCACCCCGCGCGTGCTTGAAGACGGCGAGATCGAAAGGACAATTGAAAAATTCAAGGATTACGGCCTCCGGCGCAAGCCGCGTGCGGCCCAGGTTTTGACCGGGCGCTAGCGCAAGATCTCCAATAATTGCCGCTGTTTTGGAGTAAGTATCCTCCGGCAGAGCCGGAGACTTCATTGATGTGAGCCGCAAGTTCGCGCCGCTTACTTGCGCGGGACTTCATCGAGCGGCTAGCGGTCTCACTTGTGATGAAGGTGTGTTGCAGGCCGTGGCGTCCAAACCGGATGGGTTCGCTTCCGCCGCAAGAAGCGATAGGTGGCGTAAACGCGATTGGCGGCAGCGAGTTTCAGGCGATCGCGCCAAGGAGAAAAGCCTGGCGGCGTAGGGGCGGCACCCAGTTTGCGCAGCACGCTATTCACCCGGTATATCCGCTTTTCGGTGAGCATGGGACGCAGCTCGTAATTGACGCTCAAGGCAATTGAGATGTTGTCGTGATTGCGCGCCCAATGCGGTGCGAAGACAGGGATGTGCACGCCATCTCCAGCGTTCAGCTCATAAGCCGTAGCGTCGCATTGCTGGCTTTCCCGGTAGACAATGCTATTAAGGTTACCCATATGGTACTGCTCGCGTTCCTCGTGCGAGACCAGCGCCGGATTGTTGTGATCATATACAAAAAGCGTCTTGTTCCCGACGGCCTGCATAAGAAAGTTGCAATCCGAGTCCATGTGATAGGGGGTAAGACGATTGGGCGAACTAATCAAAATACTGGTCTCGCCCGCGACCACGTCTTGACGCATCTCTTCGCCCGACAACACGACGACGCTCGCCAGGAAATCCTGCAGCTCAGGACCATAAATAGGGTCCTGCGCGATCTGCTTCAGGATCACCAGAGAATTGTTGTCGCCAATATTGGCGATCGTGTCGACGAGCGTCAGGCGGGGGGCACGGTCGACCCCCCAGGAATCGGTGGGTCCAACCTTGCCATTCGACCAATAGGCCTTGGCATGCAGTGGCCGCTCGGCCAGCCCGATCAGTTTTGACAGATCGAAGAGCGGGTGATTCTTGAGCCCGTGTTTGAACTGGAAATGGCGGCGATTATAGTTTGTGGCAAATTGCCCGCCAGGATCGGTCAGGACCGGCCTATCGGCGTATCGGGCCGCGGCTGCGGAAGTCGGCACTCTTTCTTCGAGCGGCAACGACACTGCCTATTACTCCAGCATCTTCCCCCGAACTATCCTACCAAGCGGGCCATGGTAAGCATTCCCGTTCGTTCTCGTCAAGCAGATCTGCAGGTTATCGATAGACGTCGGTTAGCGTTGCCTTCGCCGATTCCGCCTCCAAATGTGCGGTTCTGACCAGCAGCCGCGGCCCATCAACAAATATCCGGTGGTTTTTCCGCATTTTCCGCGCTAGGAGCTTGCCCCAGCAAGGCCATTGCCTTATATGGTTTTATGTTCATGCGTCTCATGACGGTTGTTTAATCGAAACGATCGCTCTATTGAGAGTGGGCCCCTCGGGACCCGCTCTTTTTTATTCCCTTTTGGGCTCCCTCGCGGTGGAAGCGTGGTTCCTCGATATTTGAATGCCGGAGCGATCCGGCGATGGACCAGCAAAGTTTGGATCGCGGCAGTAACGACATGGAGACGGAGGCGCAAGGCTTCCTTGATGAACCACGCTTGATCGAGGAAACCGGGGTTGCCGCGCGTGTGACGCATATTGTGCAACCGGTCTTGGCCGGTCTTGGATACCGGCTGGTCCGGGTCAAGCTTTCGGCGCAAGCGGGAATGACGGTACAGATCATGGCGGAACGTCCCGGCGGGTCGATGAACCTCGATGATTGCGAAACCCTGAGCGAGGCCCTCTCGCCCATCCTCGATGTCGAGGAGCCGGTAGAAGGGGGCTATCGCCTCGAAATTTCTTCGCCTGGGATCGATCGTCCGCTCGTCCGCGTCACCGATTTCCGGCGCGCGTTTGCGCGCGAAGCACGGATCGAGATGACGGCCGGCGTTGGCGGGCGCAAGCGCTTCCGCGGCTTTGTTGGCGAGGTCGAAGGCGACGGCCGAAATGCCGTACTGACGCTCGAGCGCAGCGATGCAAAGCCAGGCGAAGCCACCAAAGTCGTGCTTTCCCTCCGCGAAATTGCCGAAGCAAAGCTGATTTTGAGCGAGGCGCTTATCCGCGAATCGCTGCGGGCCGCGAAAGCATCGCCGGGCCAAGATGGCAACATGGCCGGCGAGGCCGGGAGATCGGCGCCAGGCGAGACTGCCGGGCCGAGGCGCGGACCTGGCCGCTTTGCGCGAGCCGCGCTCAAGGCCAAGCCCATTCTGCCCGCCGGCGTGCGGCCAGCCTTTAAGCAAAGCAAATCGAACCATGCCAAATTGCCGCCACAGCGACGGCCCGGCGCGGCTTCGCCCGACACAGGAGACAAAGATGGCAGTCAGCGCCAATAGGCTCGAACTCTTGCAGATCGCCGATGCCGTCGCGCGGGAAAAATCGATCGACCGGCAAATCGTTCTCGCCTCGATGGAGGACGCCATTCAGAAAGCCGCGCGGTCCCGCTACGGTCAGGAGACCGAGGTTCGCGCCGAAATCAATCCGAAAACCGGGGAGATCCGGTTTTCCCGTCTGCTCCTTGTCGTCGATCAGATCGAGAATGACGCGACGCAAATCACGCTCAACGAGGCACGCAAGAAAAATCCGGCGGCGCAGGCTGGCGATTGGATCGCGGAAACCTTGCCGCCTTTCGATTTCGGGCGGATCGCCGCGCAATCGGCCAAGCAGGTGATCGTACAAAAGGTCCGAGAAGCCGAGCGCGACCGGCAATATGAGGAATACAAGGACCGAATCGGCGACATCGTGAACGGCGTCGTGAAACGTGTGGAATTTGGCAATGTGATCATCGATCTGGGACGCGGCGAGGCAACGATAAGGCGCGATGAAATGATCCCGCGCGAAGTTTTCCGGCCTGGGGATCGCGCGCGTGCCTATGTTTACGACGTTCGCCGCGAACAGCGCGGGCCGCAGATTTTTCTGTCGCGCACGCATCCGCAGTTCATGGCAAAACTGTTTCGCCAGGAAGTGCCGGAAATCTACGATAATGTCATCGAGGTTAAGTCGGTCGCGCGCGATCCTGGGTCGCGTGCCAAAATCGCGGTAATTTCGCGGGATTCCTCGATCGATCCGGTCGGTGCTTGCGTCGGCATGCGGGGATCGCGGGTGCAGGCGGTCGTCAATGAATTGCAGGGCGAGAAGATCGATATTATTCCGTGGTCAGCGGACGCCGCCACCTTCATCGTCAACGCGTTGCAACCGGCAGAAGTTGTCAAGGTCGTGCTTGACGAGGATTCCACCCGGATTGAAGTCGTCGTGCCCGATGACCAGCTCTCGCTAGCGATTGGGCGCCGCGGCCAAAACGTCCGGCTTGCGTCGCAGCTTACCGGATGGGATATCGATATTTTGACGGAGGCGGAGGAATCGCAACGCAGACAGAAGGAATTTGCCGAGCGCACGAACATCTTTATGAAAGCGCTAAACGTCGACGAAGTTGTCGGCCAGTTGCTTGCGTCGGAAGGGTTCCGTTCGGTCGAAGAATTGGCTTTCGTCGAGCCTTCCGAGGTTGCCGCGATTGAGGGTTTCGATCAGGACACGGCATCCGAGATTCAGACCCGCGCGCATGACTATTTGGCCAAGGTCGAGGCGGAGCAGGACGCGCGGCGGCGCGAACTCGGCGTTTCCGACGATCTCAAGGAGGTTGCCGGAGTCACTACAGCAATGCTCGTCAAATTTGGCGAGAACGATATCAAGACCGTCGAGGATCTCGCCGGCTGCGCGACCGACGATCTCGTCGGTTGGAGCGAACGCAAGGACGGGGAGACGGCGAAGCACGCCGGCGTTCTTGATGGTTTCGAAATCACGCGCGAGGAAGCGGACGCCCTCATCATGACCGCGCGGTTAAAGGCGGGGTGGATCGACGCCTTGCCCGATCGCGTGGCAGCAGATCCATTCGAAAACGAGACCGGCGTATAGGAGACAATCACTTGGCCAGACCCGCACTCCTCGACGAGGAAGGTTTGCCCGAACGGACTTGTATCGTCACAAGGGCGAAAGGATTACCCCAGGACATGATCCGCTTCGTCGTTGGGCCAGGAGCGGTCGTCGTGCCCGACATCAGACGAAAATTGCCGGGACGCGGCGTTTGGGTGACGGCGCGGGCCGGCCACGTGGTGGAAGCCGTCAAACGGCAGGCTTTCTCTCGTGGCTTTAAGACAAAGGTCGTGGCTTCGGAGAGTTTGGCGGACGAAATCGAGGCACTTTTGACGAAGGATTGTTTGCAAGCTTTGTCGCTCGCCAGCAAGGCTGGTCAGGTTGTGAGCGGTTTCTTCAAGACCGAGGCGGCAATTGCCTCGGGCGCTCTTGCTGGCCTTGTTCATGCCACCGATTGTGGGGCTGAGGGGATGCGCAAACTCGGACAAGGCCTGCTCCGGCGTTACGGCGATGAGTGGGCGAGGCCACGGATTGAACTGTTTGCCTCCAGCCAATTGGATTTGGCATTGGGGCGGTCAAATGTGATACACGCTGCTCTGATCGAGGGACCGGCAGCTAAGGGATTTTTGGAACGCTGCCGGAAGTTGACGCTTTATCGATTCGGATCGTCCGAGGCGGAAAGGCCGGACCGGCCCTCGGGGCCGGCCTCGAATGGGGATCGAAAAACTTGCCGGCCTTCCGGCGTGCTGCAACCGAATGGGCGGGAACGCAAGACTGATGAATGACAGCAAGAACCCCGGTGACACGCTGAGCGTCGCTCCAGCCAGAACGCTGACATTGAAACGCCCGGTCGAGGCGGGCATTGTGCGCCAGAGCTTTTCGCATGGACGCTCGAAGGCGGTCGTCGTCGAGAAGGTGAAGCGCCGCGCGATCGCGCCGGGCGAGGCGCATGCGCCGCGCGAGGCGAATATACCGCCGCCTCCCGCCGCAGCCCCGAAACAGCGCCCGCAGCCAGTCCCCGCTCGCCCGCAAGCCCCGCCGCAGCGGAATCCGTCGGGGGTTATTTTGCGTTCGCTGACGGAAGAGGAGCGTGAATCGCGATCGCGCGCCCTTTCCGGGGCTCGCGAACGCGAGGTGGAAGAGCGCAGGCGGGCGGAAATCGAGGCAAAGGCACGCGAAGAACGGGAAGCTCGCGAACGCGAGGAACACGCCGCGGCCGAAGCCCGTAAACTTGAGGAAGAGTCGCGGCGTGCGCATGATGCGGAAGCCAAACGCCGCTCGGAGTCCGAAGCCAAACGGCGTCTGGCCGGCGGCGAACCGGCTCCATCACCCGCGGCATCTGCTTTGCGCAAACCTGCCGCGACGATGGCTCCGGCCGGCTTTTCTCCGGCGCCGAGGTCATCCTTGGTTAGGGACGAGGAAGGCGCACACGTTATTCGCCGTCCTGGAATGCCGGCGAAGACCGCTGTTCCACGCCCTGTCCGCGGCGCCGCGGGAAAAAACCGCGGCCGCCTGACGGTCGCCAATGTCACCGGGGAAGAAGAAGAGCGCACCAGATCCGTTGCCTCATTCCGCCGCCGGGTCCAACGGCTGAAAGGTCACGTCAACGAAGCCAAGGAGAAGCTCGCACGCGAAGTGATCCTGCCCGAGACAATAACGATCCAGGAACTTGCCAGCCGCATGTCGGAGCGTGGCGTCGATGTCATCAAGCTTTTGATGAAACAAGGCCAGATGGCGAAAATCACCGATGTGATCGATGCCGACACGGCGCAGCTCGTCGCCGAGGAACTCGGTCACACCGTGAAACGGGTCGCCGAGGCCGATGTCGAGGAAGGGCTCTTCGATGCGCCGGACAGCGGCGAACATCTCGTGCCACGCCCTCCGGTCGTGACGATCATGGGTCATGTCGATCATGGCAAGACATCGCTGCTTGACGCGATCCGGCACGCCAATGTCGTCTCCGGGGAGGCTGGCGGCATCACTCAGCATATTGGCGCCTATCAGATCGCCGGGCCGGATGGCGCGAAGATAACGTTCATCGACACCCCCGGTCACGCGGCATTTACTGCGATGCGCGCACGCGGCGCCAAGATCACGGACATCGTCGTTCTCGTCGTCGCGGCGGACGATGGTGTCATGCCACAGACAGCGGAAGCGATCGCCCATGCGCGCGCCGCCAATGTCCCGATGATTGTGGCGATCAACAAAATCGATAAGCCGGACGCCAAACCGGAACGCGTGCGCAGCGAATTGCTGCAACATGAGGTGCAGGTCGAATCGCTCGGCGGCGAAACGCTCGAGGTCGAAGTTTCGGCGACCAAGAACATCAATCTCGACAAGCTGCTCGATCTCATCGCGCTGCAGGCCGAGCTGCTCAATTTGCAAGCCAATCCGGCGCGCCCAACCGAAGGAACCGTCATCGAGGCGCGTCTCGACAAGGGCCGCGGTCCGGTGGCGACCGTGCTGGTCCAACGCGGTACGCTCAAGGTGGGCGATCTCATCGTCGGCGGCTCGCAATGGGGCCGGGTGCGTGCCCTACTCGACGACAAGGGCGTGGCGAGACAGGACGCCGGTCCCTCGATGCCGGTCGAGGTTTTGGGCTTTTCCGGATCGCCCGAAGCCGGCGATCGCGTCGCCGTCGTCGACACCGAAGCGAGAGCGCGCGAGATCACCGAATATCGCGAGCGGCAGAGGCGCGAGAAGGCCGCCGTGCGGGGCAGTTCTGCACGCGGATCTCTGTCGGATATGATGAGCCAGCTAAAGACAGCAGGCCGCAAGGAGTTCCCACTCGTCATCAAGGGCGACGTTCAGGGCTCCGTCGAAGCGATCGTCGCGACGCTCGAAAAGCTCAACACCGAGGAAGTCGCGGCGCGGGTGATCCATGCCGGCGCCGGAGGAATCACCGAATCCGATATAACCTTGGCCGAAGCCTCAGGTGCGGCGGTGATTGGCTTCAATGTGCGTGCGCACAAGGAGGCCCGCGCGCTCGCCGAACAGTCGGGTATTGAGATTCGTTATTACAATATCATCTATAATCTCGTCGATGACGTGAAAGCGGCAATGTCCGGCCTTCTCTCGCCTACCCTGCGCGAAGAAATGCTCGGCAACGCCCAAATCCTGGAAGTCTTCACGATTTCCAAAGTGGGTAAGGTCGCTGGCTGCCGGGTCACCGAAGGCACGGTGCAGCGCGGCGCCCATGTGCGGCTTATCCGCGACAATGTCGTGGTGCACGAAGGCAAACTCTCGACCCTGAAGCGCTTCAAGGACGAGGTCAAGGAAGTGCAGGCTGGGCAGGAATGCGGCATGGCGTTCGAGAACTACCAGGACATGCGGACTGGCGATGTCATCGAATGCTATACCGTGCAGGAGATCAAGCGCTCGTTGTGAGGCGGCGCCAGAAGCCGAGGCGTGCAGACTCTTCATGAGCAAGTGGACTCCCGAGCCGAACGTGCGGCTGTTCGCGCCGCCGTGGTTAGAATGATCTCTTTTCGCGGCGAGCGGCCGCCGGAGATCGGATAATCCCATTATCTAAGGCAACCATGTCCAGACTTCATCACCAGCAGGGCGGCGAGCCTTCGCAGCGGATGCTGCGCGTGGCCGAGCTTATCCGCCACACCATGTCCGAGCTTCTCATCCGTTCGGCGATCGGCGATCCGGTTCTCGAAAGCCAGGCAATCACGATTCCGGAAGTGCGCATGAGTCCCGATTTAAAACTCGCCACGATTTTTGTCATGCCGCTCGGCGGCACGAGGGTCGCGGATGTCCTCGCCGCGCTCGACCGGCACAGAAAAGTCTTACGGGGCGAGATTGCTCGCCGCATCAACTTAAGATTTGCGCCCGATATTCGCTTCAAGGCAGACCCGAGCTTCGACTATGGCGCCAAGATCGACGCATTGCTCGAATTGCCCGAGGTGAAGCGCGATTTGAATAAAAAACAGGACGAGCCGGAATGAAGGTCCGCGCGTCGGCGCGTGCCGAAGTCAATGGCTGGATCGTGCTCGACAAACCGGCCGGTATGACCTCGACCCATGCGGTGTCACGGCTGAAACGCCACTTCAATGCCAAAAAGGCTGGACACGCCGGAACGCTGGACCCGCTTGCCACGGGGGTTTTGCCGGTCGCTTTTGGCGAGGCTACAAAAACCGTGCCTTTCGTTCAGGATGGCGAAAAGGCCTATCGCTTTACGGTGCGCTGGGGCATTGAGACGGACACAGACGATTCCGACGGCAGCGTTGTGGCGCAGTCGGACACGCGTCCGGCCGCCAATGGCATCCTCGCGTTGTTGCCGCGCTTTACCGGGACGATCGAGCAAACGCCGCCAGCCTATTCGGCGGTCAAGATCAATGGCGAGCGCGCGTATGATCTGGCACGTGGCGGCGAGGCGCCGGTGTTGTCCCCGCGTCCGGTGACAATTTACGCGCTCGATCTCATCGGCGCGGGGCTTGACGAGGCGGTGTTCGAAGCCCGCTGCGGCAAGGGAACCTATGTGCGCGCGATTGCCCGCGATCTCGGCAGAGACCTTGGCTGCTATGGCCATGTCTGCGCCTTGCGGCGCACGCGGGTCGGGCCATTCTACGAAACCGACGCAGTGACTTTGCCGGCGTTGGAGGATCCCGCCTCTTGCGCCGAGGCCTTGCGCCGTGTCGAAGCAGGTCTCATGGAACTGCCTTGCGTCGTGGTCAATTCCGGCGCCGCGGCGAGACTCCGGCGCGGTCAACCATTGCTATTGCGCGGCAATGATGCACCGTTGAATGGCTCCGCCTATGCCCTTTGTGGTGGCGTCGCCATCGCCGTCGGCGCGGTCGAGAACGGAGAATTAATCCCACACCGCGTCTTCAATCTGCCGCTCTAAATAGTCCGCCAAGAGCCTTCTTTCACGGGTGGTGTCTCAGTTTGAATGTCTGCTAACGACCCAAAGCAGCCATAAACGGGACTCAACAGGAGCCGTTCCACTCGTGCGAAGAGCCTGAAGCCAACGAGCGCAACCATTGCCTTTCCGATTCACTTAATTTGCGGACTATGATCGGCCTTGCGCCGCGAATCAGTTGCGCAAAGTCGATGTTCTCTATATGTTCATATTTTTGGAGCCATGGGATGGCCAGGCAGACTTTCTTCGAAGAGAGGACCGATCAATCGGAGGTAAAGGCTCGCATAGTCCAGAAATATTTCTATGCCTGGGCTAAGGTAGTTAGCCCGTCTGCAAAGGCTCGTAACAATAACATTGCCTATATCGACCTTTATGCAGGTCCGGGCCGATACAAAGATGGCTCAGCTTCGACGCCATTGTTGGTGTTAACACACGCCATTGCCGATCCAGAAATGGCGAAGATACTGGTCACAATCTTCAATGACCAGAACCAAGACTTCACAAGCACGTTAGAAGCCGAGATCGCCAAGCTTCCGGGGATTGAGAAGCTTGAACACAAGCCTCAGATAAGTTGCGGTGCCGTCGACGAAAGCGTTGCTGAGTTTTTCAGCGCTACAAGGCTTGTGCCGTCGTTCTCCTTCGTCGATCCGTTCGGGTACAAAGGCCTTTCGCTTCAAATCGTCAACGGAGTGATCAAAGATTGGGGCTGCGATTGCGTGTTTTTCTTCAATTACAATCGCATCAATGCTGGAGTCTCTAATCCCGCTGTCGAGCCTCATATAAATGCGCTTTTCGGACAGGACCGAGCCGACAAGCTGAGACTGCAACTGCCGGGTAAATCGCCCGAGGAAAGAGAGGCCCTTGTCCTTGAAGAATTGGCTCAGGCAATCAAGGAGATGGGCGGCAAATTCGTCCTTCCATTTAAATTTAAGACGGCGAGTGGCAACAGAACATCTCACAGCCTCATCTTTGTATCGAAGCATTTCAAAGGCTACGAGATCATGAAAGACATTATGGCGAATGAGAGCTCAACCATGGATCAAGGGATTCCATCGTTTGAATATTCGCCGGCAACTGCTGCAACGCCATTGCTTTTTTCACTTAACCGACCGTATGAAGCGCTCGTAAGTGATTTGATGGCGACCTACTCTGGATCAACGCTTTCAATGAAGAATATCTACGAGAAGCACAGCGTCGATACGCCTTATATCAAGAAGAATTACAAAGACGCGCTGATCCTTCTTGAGCAGCAAGGGAAAATCAAAGCGGATCCTGCGGTTCGTCGGAAGGGAACTTTTGCGGACCACGTTCTGGCGAAATTCCCATAGGAGAATTGCTAATGGCCGACAACTCCTCGATCGAATGGACAGAAGCGACATGGAACCCGGTGGCCGGCTGCGCTGTCATTTCGCCGGGATGCACAAATTGCTACGCAATGCGCATGGCTGAGCGCCTTGGCGCCATCGGACAAGAAAAGTATCAAGATATTACTCAGCGGTCTGGTGGGCGTGCCAAATGGAACGGAAGAGTAAAGATCGACGAAAAGTCTCTCGAAATCCCCCAGAAATGGCGCTCCGGCAAGCTTATTTTTGTGAACTCAATGTCGGATTTGTTTCACGATGATGTTCCCCTCAGCTTTATCAACCGCGTCTTTAAAACAATGGCTGAGACGCCGCAGCACACTTACCAAGTTCTAACTAAGCGATCGCAGCGGCTTGAGGATTTGTCCTCATCACTTTTGTGGTCGGAAAATGTCTGGATGGGTGTTAGCGTTGAATCGGCAGAGTATATATGGCGCATAGATAATCTACGCCACTGCGGCGCAGCAGTGAAGTTTCTCAGCTTGGAGCCACTCCTCGGTCCTATCGATGATCTAAATCTTGATGGGATTTCATGGGCTATTGCGGGCGGGGAAAGCGGACCCGGCGCCCGGCCGATGGATGCAGATTGGGTGCGATCTATTCGGGACCAATGCCGGCTGGCGGGTGTAGCGTTTCACTTCAAGCAATGGGGTGGCACTAATAAAAAGAAGGCAGGCCGGACTTTGGACGGACGTACCTGGGATGAGTTTCCGCGGCGACCCCGAGCGTTGAGCTCGAGTAAGAGGCTCGATTTGTTCGCGGAGTAACGTCCACCGCTTGCCACCTTCAATCTGGTCCTGGTTTATCGGCGGCTTGCCAGCGAATGACCGCTCATGGCGCAAAACAGACACTACCCTTTCCCAAGCATGTCTTCGAGCTTCGCGCGTTCGGTTTCCGACAAGGGAGGAGCCGGGGCGTAACTTTGTTGCCTCCGCCGGGCAACAATTATGATACCGCCGCCCGCAAGAAGGAGGAGGAAGGGCGCGCCCCAAAGCAGCCAGGTTTCAAGCTTGAAGGGCGGCTTCAGCAAAATAAAATCGCCATAGCGACGGACAAGAAAGGCGCGAATTTGTTCGTCGCTATCGCCTGCCTGAAGCCGTTCGCGGACAAGAACACGAAGATCGCGGGCAAGGTCGGCGTGCGATTCGTCGATCGATTCGTTCTGGCAGACCATGCAGCGCAATTGCGCGGAAAGCGCGCGCGCTCTTGCTTCAAGCCTCGGGTCCGTCATGATTTCGTCGGGCTGAACCGCCCTTGCGGCAAGCGGCACCAATAAGAGCAGGCAAGTCAGGACGACGCCGCGCGCAAGAATCATCGAATTCATTCCGCGGGTTGCGGGCGCGGCGCTTGTGCCTTGCGGGCGCGGCGCGCGATGCCGACTCTAAAACTCAGGTCGCTGAGCGACAAACATCCGCCGAAAGCCATGATCAAGGCGCCGATCCAGATCAAGGCAACAAGCGGCTTCCAGAAAATCCTCGCATTGACGGCGCCATTGGCCGCGACATCGGCGATGCTCATATAAACTTGGCCAAGGCCAAGGGTCGCGATGCCCGCCTCGGACCTATTCATTCCGCGTACCGGATAAAAGCGCGTCGCGGGTTCGATTGTGGCTACCACCACCCCTTTGGAGCGGATCACCATGTGCCCAACGACCTCGGAATAGTTCGGACCGTTGCGTGGGCCAACGCTCTCGAAGGTCAGCTCATAAGGGCCAATTTCGACAGCCTCTCCAGGCTTCAACGCCGTGATCTTTTCGACGCCCCAGCCGGTCGCGGCAAGGCCGAGCAGCGTCACGCCGAGCCCGGCATGCGCGAAAGCTGTGCCGAACGCATGGCGCGGCAAGCCGCGCGCACGTTGGCGCACCATGCCGGCGGAGACGCCGCCGCCGAAAAGACGCCGGCCAAGATCGACGAAAGAGCCGAGGATCACATAGGCCGCGACACCGGACAGGATGACGCTGACGGCGGGGCCGCCGCGCGATGCCACAAGGATACCCATGAAAATGAGGCCAACCCCAAATGCCAGGCCAAGCCTTTGCGCGACGCCTAAGAGATCGCCGCGTTTCCACGGCAGCAATTGGCCAAACGGCATCAGAATACACAGCGGAATGAACAAAGGCACGAAAGTCAGATTGAAGAATGGAGCACCGACCGAGATTTTTTCCCCCGTGATGGCTTCGAGCGCCAACGGATAGATTGTGCCGGTGAAAACCGTGGCGCAACAGGTAGTCAACAGCAGATTGTTGAGGACGATGGCGCCCTCGCGCGAGACGGGCGCGAAGAGGCCGCCTTGTTGCAGCCCACCTGCCCGCAGAGCGAAGAGCGCAAGCGATCCGCCGATGAAGATCACCAGAATGAGGAGGATAAAGACCCCCCGCGTGGGATCGCTCGCGAAGGCATGCACCGACGTTAATACCCCGGAGCGAACCAAAAAGGTTCCGACAAGCGACAGGGAAAAGGCGAGGATCGCCAGGAAGATCGTCCAGATTTTGAGGGCTTCCCGCTTTTCCATCACCGTCGTGCAATGCAACAGCGCGGTGGCCGCGAGCCATGGCATCAGCGAGGCGTTCTCGACCGGATCCCAGAACCAGAAGCCACCCCAGCCAAGCGTGTAATAGGCCCAGTAGGAGCCCATCGCTATGCCAAGAGTGAGCGATATCCAGGCGATCAGCGTCCAAGGCCGCACGAAACGCGCAAACACCGCGTCGATACGGCCCGAAATCAAAGCCGCCGCCGCGAAAGAGTAAGTGATCGAAAGTCCGACATAGCCGAGATAAAGCAGCGGCGGGTGGATGGCGAGGCCCGGATCCTGGAGGAGCGGGTTCAAATCATTGCCCTCCGCCGGCGCTCCGGCAACACGCGCGAAGGGATTTGATGTCAGGAGTATGAAAAGAATAAACGCGGCCGCTATCCAGGATTGCACGCCGAGCACATTCGCACGCATGTCTTCCGGCATCGATCGCGAAAACAAGGCGACTGCCGCGGCGAACAGCGAGAGCACCAAAACCCACAACAGCATCGAGCCTTCGTGATTGCCCCAGACGCCGGTGATTTTATAGACCAAGGGTTTGGCGGAATGCGAATTCTCGACGACATTGACGAGCGAGAAATCGGAAACGACATGGGCCATGGTCAAGGCGAAATAGGCGTAGGCCACGAGGCCAAAGCCCATCAGCGCGACCGGAGGCGCGACGGCCATCAGCTGCCGGTCGCGCGCGATGCTGCCCCAAACGGGCAACACGGAATTGACGAGCGCGAGCGCCAAGGCGAGCACAAGCGCGTAATGGCCGGTTTCGACGATCATCCGCGCCTCGTTGGGAAAAATTCAGCGTTCGTGCTCACCGGCGCATCCTCATTTGGGAGATCATGCGGAACTTGACACGGGAGCGCACGTCATTTTGTCCCAAGATATTTTCTGATCGACTGTCGAATGTCATCTGCCCTTGGACCAAATTGGTGAAATCGAGTTGCGTACTCTCCCACTATCGTCCCATAATATTCAGATTTCGGGTCTTCAGCAAAAATGAACTCAGCGGGATTATGAGAAAATCGTTCGTTTAGCACATCAAACATTAATTCGATATTTTCTTGAATCGTTTTATCAAATTCCCGCAAAGACTCTTGAACCTGGCTTGGCAGTACTGTCGAGGCTAACAGATCAGCTAATATTTGTCTAGATTCTATGAACTTCCTACTTGTATTAATGACACCAATCTTACCATGAATCCATTCTACATGCATGACTTTTGATGGAGTGGCCCTAACATTAGCATATCTGAGGCTTATAGTTCCTTGACCCCCGTTGAAATAATTGTTCATTTCTGTGCTCAACTCAGCCGGGAAATTATTTTTCTGCAAATCACGCCTAATGAATAATATATTAAATCTCAACATATTCGGGAAATCGAACAGATATCTTAAGCCGGACTCGTCAAGGCCGCCAAAAAATTGCTGCACTTTCTCAAAGGCAGCGATTTGAGCTTGAAGTAAAGTTGGATTCGGTTCTGGAGCTGAGCTATTAACCTCCGCGTTTGCCGGTGTACCCATTGGTGGCCGTGGCGCTGGAGGCGATTTGGTGCTAATTGTGCCAGAATTTTCGCGCTTCTCAATCCAATTAAGGCCCCATGGCAACCCACCTAAAGCGACAATACCGACGCCGACGCCAATTAGCGATCTTGTCCAAAGCGGCTCGTCTGTCATCGGTAGCCAAAAGCCATACCAAACCACCGCAGTTATTGCGGCGCCAATCATTAGCCAGCGCGCCGTCGCATAATCAGGGGGCGACATGCTCATCGCTCCCCAGCTCAGGCCAAACAACAGCACTGGTGCCCCAGCCGCAATCGAAAGCATAGTTTTCACGGAAGCATCCACCCCACAACGCGGCTGAAGTTTTGACTACTCTATTGTTGCCACAGTATCGCCCTCATTTGCCTGTGCTTGCCGCTTCCGCGCCTTCCCGCCAGACGCCTCGCTTCTTCAACGCGTCGGCGACGTCGCGCGGCATGTAGCGCTCATCATGCTTGGCAAGAATACTGTTGGCATGAAAGACTTTATCCTCGCCGAGCGCGCCCTCGGCGACGACGCCCTGCCCTTCCCGGAAGAGATCCGGCAAAAGCCCTGTATAGGTCACTTCGACATCTTGTTTATTGTCGGTGACGGAAAAGCGCACCACCTGGCCGCCCTCATGGACAAGCGAGCCCTCTCTCACGAGCCCGCCGATGCGCAGCCTTTGCCCGGCATGCGGCGCTTTTTGTGCGAGCTCGCTCGGCCCATAGAAAAAGACGATATTGTCGCGCAACGCCACGAGCACGAGGCCGAGGGCGAGGGCGAGCACGGCGAGCGCGGAGGAGATCAAAACGAGACGGCGTTTTTTGCGCGTCATTGCGGGCTCAACCTTCTAACCCGAGTTCCCGCGCGAGCGCCTCGATGCGCGCGATTGCGCTTGGATCACCCGCGAGACTGCGTTTTGCTTCGAGTAGTGCCGCGCGCGCCTTGTCCGGCTCGTGGAGCACGGTATAGGAGCGAACAAGACGAAGCCAGCCTTCAATATCCTGGCCATTTTGCGCCAGGCGCGCGGCGAGCCCCTCCACCATGCCGCGAATGGCGCTCATCCGGTCGGCTTCCGGCAGCGCGGCGATCTTGGCCCCCATGTCGCCTTGCCTCGTCTCAGGCCCCGCGCCGAACGCCGCTATTTTCTCGCGCAACGGCTGCACCCAAGGCGCGCCTTCCGGCGCTTCGGCGATAAGTTTACCCCAGATATCGCTTGCGCGCGCGCGGTTCCCTTCCTGCTCGGCGGCAAGCCCGAGAAAAAAGCGGGGCTCGGCGGCGGCAGGATCTTTCGCCGCCGCGGCTTCGAAGGATTGTTTGGCTTCCGGCGTCACCACACCGTTCGCGGCAGCAACCAGCGCTTCCCCGTAAAGTGCTTGCCGAGCCGGCGTCTCACCAAGCAGGCGCAGTGCCGCGCGGGCGGCGTTCGCGGCGTCGCCGACGCGGCCCATCCGGAGATAAACCGGCGCCAAGACCTCATAGCCGCGCCCGTCGTCCGGATGTTGCGCAAGATGCGCTTCGATCCTTGCGATCGCAACCGCCAAATCCATGTGTGCGGGCGAAGCATCGAGCCGCGCCGCGAGCGGTGCATCAGGCATATAAGGATGGCCGATGGTTGCATAAAGCGAAAGCGCCAGAACTGGCACGAAAATCACTACGCCCCCGGAAGCAAGCCTTGCCCTGGTCCGCGATGTTGCGGGCGGCGGTTCAAGCGCGGCATCCGCCGCGATCAGGCGGCGTGCCGCCTCTGCCTTGGCGCCTTGCGCATCTTCCGGCGCCACGAGGTGTTGCGCTTCATCCCGTTCAATCCCGGCAAGTTGGGCCTTGTAGAGTGCGATGCCGGTTTCGCGGCGGGTAAATCCGCGCGGAGTTTTGGCAAGCGGCCACAGAACGCTTAGCACCACGGCGGCCGTCATGACGGCGAAAATCAACCACAACATGGGGCTTTAATAGTGGTTGGCCACACGGTTGCAAGGCTCATCGCGTCACAAATATGTGGCGGGTAACCCGTTGATCTCATGCCGAGGGCAATCTGAGCTCCGCGCGCAGGCCGCCCTTGGGGCTATCTTCGAGAGACAAATGGCCGCCGTAAAGCGACGCCAGATCAGCAACGATCGAAAGCCCGAGGCCCGATCCGGGCTTCGTTTCATCGAGGCGCTTGCCGCGCGACAGCACGGCCTGGCGCAGCCCCGCGGCAAGTCCTGGTCCGTCATCATCGATGGTGACGCGAAAGAAGCGGCGGTCCGAGAGGTTGCGCCAGGGCTCGGGCACTACGCCAATCGCAACCGCATGGCGCGCCCATTTGCCGGCATTATCGATGAGATTGCCAACCATCTCCTCGAAATCCTGGCGCTCCCCTTGAAAGCGGATGGTCCCCGGCACCGAGACGGTGAAGCCAATCGCCCGCTCCGCATAGATTTTTTCAAAAGTACGGACCAAAGCTTCGATTGCCGGGGCCACCTCGGCCGCGCCTCCAAGCGTCCGGGCCCTGACCGCCGCGCGGGCGCGGTTTAGGTAATAGGAAACCTGATCGCGCATGAGCGCGGCTTGTTCCTCCACCTTGGCTGCGAGCGGGCCGGGATCGACCGCGGCTTCGTTGACAATGACGCTCAGCGGCGTCTTCAAGGCGTGCGCGAGATTGCCGACCTGGGTGCGCGCGCGTTCCACCAATTCGCGATTGGCGTCAATCAGCAGATTGAGTTCGCCGGCAAGCGGTGCCAGATCTCGCGGGAAATCGCCGCCGATTTTCTCAGCCTCGCCGCGCCTTATCGCGGCGACCGCTTCCTGCAATTGCCAAAGCGGTTTCAGGCCGTAGCGAAGCTGCGCCGCCGCCGAGGCAACGAGGGCCAGGGCGAGAATTGCGAAGGTAATCACAAGATCAAATTCGAAACGGGAAATTTGCGCTTCGATTTCCTCGGTCGTCGCGGCAACCTGAACGAGATAGGTTCCCTGATCGCCGGTGTCGATGGTGCGTTCGCGGAGGCGCAAGACGCGGTCATCCGGCCCTATCGCATAACCGTTCCGTGCGCCGCCTGGACCAACCACGACGCTGGGACCGGTCAGACGCGGAAGCTTTGCCGCGAACAGCGAGCGCGAACTTCTGATTTCGGGCTTTGGCACATCCAACCGGGTGATCTGCCAATACCAGCCAGACAATGCCAATTCGAATTGCGGCACGCCGAGCTCGCCTGGCCCGGTGCGGCTTTCCTCTCCCGGCGTTGCGATATCGGCGACGAGGGCTTGCAAATAGACGCCGAGCCGCTCGTCGAAATTGGCCTCGGCGGTACGCCGGTAAATCGTCGAGAGAACGAGTCCAGCGGCAAAAAGAATGGCAAAGCTCAGCACTGCGGCCGAAAGGAAAAGCCGCGTCGCGATGGAGTGCGGCCTTCGCCCTGCGGACGCGTTCGCCTGCCGCGCCGAGGCGGAAGGCCTTAGCTCGTCACCGTTTCGCATCCGCTGCCGCCGGCATATCCTTTGGCGGGAATTGTTTCATGCCTGCTCGCGTTGGACGCCGCAGTGGCATCAAAACTTGCAGTCCTCAATGCAATTCGTATAATGAGGATCGCAGTTAAAATGGGCATTGTGTTTTTTGTGTTTAGCCATGCAGGCATCAACGGCATCGTTACACTTTTTTATGCAATCGGGATCTAACTTTTTGACTTCACCGCCAGCCAAGGCGGCCCCCGCAGTAACGGCAGAAAGAAACGCGGCGCATATCGCGCTCAGCGCCATCGATTTCAATGCAGCCTTAATCATAATATCCTCCAGGGTTTGTTGGTACTCCCGAATGTTTCGACGATCGGCCGCCCTGCATTGACGGTCCATGCCTTTGACTCCGAACTGCTTGCGGCCTCGCGCGGCATGTGCGGTCAAGGAGACTATACGCCGCCGCCCAGAAAAGGAAGAGCATAACGGCCGAGAATACAGGCACAATGGTCATACGCACTTTGGGCCATCGCTTTTTCGCCGAGCAGTTGTTTTCTCTCTGATCTTGTCCGCAACTTTTGGGATCATGCTCGCGCGGCGGGGTCCTTCCGTCACCGCTTGGCCGCATCCTCCGCTTCTGGCGCGGCCAAGAGATAGCCGAGCCCGCGCATCGTCTGGATGATTTCGACGCCAAGCTTCTTGCGCAGCCGCCCGACAAAAACCTCGATCGTATTTGAATCGCGATCAAAATCCTGTTCATAGAGATGCTCGACGATCTCGCCGCGCGATACGATCCGTCCCGTATGATGCATCAAGTAGGATAACAGCCGGTATTCGTGCGAGGTAAGCTTGACCGGATTGCCGTCGACCGACACCCGGCCCGTGCGTGTATCGAGCTGCACCGGACCGCATTTGAATTCGCTCGTGGCATGGCCGGCGGCGCGCCGCAACAGCGCCCGCAGCCGGGCAAGGATTTCCTCGATGTGGAAGGGCTTGGCGACGTAATCATCGGCCCCTGCGTCGAAACCTTGAACCTTGTCGCTCCACTGGTCGCGGGCAGTCAAAATCAACACCGGCATGACGCGCCCGGCCCGGCGCCATTCACTGAGCACGGAAGTACCGTCCTTTTTTGGCAAGCCCAAATCCAGGACGACAGCATCGTAAGGTTCGGTGTCGCCCAAAAACCATCCCTCCTCGCCATCGAAGGCGCGGTCGACGGCATAACCCGCCCGCGTAAGCGCGGCGACGATCTGGCGGTTGAGGTCCTTGTCATCCTCGACGACGAGCAACCGCACGCTTCGATACCTCTTTGCATGGCCAATTTTTCACGCGATATTTTGCCGCTTCGCCCAGCGCCGAACGCAAGGCCCGAACGCCGCTAACTTGTTTTACCATGGAGAGTTCAATGGTCATTCTTCGTACCAACGACCAGTCCGGACTTGGCATTGACGAAAACGTGAATGACGTGGCCGTCGCGGCGCAACAGGCTCATCTCATAAACAAATTCCTCGCCCCAACGGCAAAGCTTGATTCCGATGGCTTCCGCCTGCGACCGGCTGGCCGCGCTCCGCATGGCACGAAACGGCTCAAAGAGCCCATGGGCGAGAATCTTTTCGCGCGTCTCGGCCGTCGAGAAACAGACGCGGTCGGGCTCCGGTTCGGTCCAGGCCGCGACGCTTGAGCCTAGGTAGGTCGCGACAACGACCGCGATGAAATAAACCATGACTGAAGGCTGGCGCGGCGACCATGAATGATCCATGAATATGGTGAATATGCGCGGCTATTTTCAAATTGCTTCGCTTGCAAAGCCGTTTTTGTCGGCCCGGCGCCTGGCTTTGGGCTCAGCCCTGGCCTGCCTCTTCGGCATGCTCTCACCGGCGCCTGTCGTCGCTTTAGTTGGTCCTGCCCGGGAGGCGCCGGAATTCGCGCCCTATGTCGTCGTGGTGCTGGACCAAACAGGCGGCAAGGCCAATGTTTGCAGCGCGAGCGTGGTTGCGCGCAATGTCGTGCTGACCGCGGCGCATTGCATCAGTGGCCTTGCGGCCACGCGCGTGTTCTACCGCGAGAGTTCGGGAGACCCTGTGTTCCTCGGGGTGGAAAAGATCGCGATTCATCCGGGTTACAAGCCCGACGCCTTGCCCCGAGGCGCTTATTCCACCGACCTTGCGCTTCTGCTTCTCAGCGAGCCATTACCCTCCCAATTCACGCCCGTGCAACTCAGTGATACAGGCCTGGTCGCGGTTGGACAACGCGTGCGAATAGCCGGCTTTGGCCTCTCGGATGAAGATAAAGTGCGAATAGCCAGTTTCGGCCCATCGAATGAAGACATAAGCGGGACGTCAGGGGTGTTGCGGGCAGGCGTTCTGATGTCCTCCCGGCCAAAATCGAAATTCTCTGTACTTGTTGATCCCAAAGGGGCCGGACTCGGCGGATGCATTGGAGATTCTGGCGCGCCAATTTTTGCCATCGACCGGCCTCTGCTCGTCGCGGTGGCGATAAGAGCGAACGGGGAACGCGGCCAATCATGTGGCTTTTCTACCGAGGCCGTGCAGCTTGCGCCGCAAATGCCATGGCTTCGCAAGACGCTGCAAGCCTGGGGAGCCACCTGGACCATGGCACATTAACGCCATCTGCCCCGATGCCCCACTCGCGGCGAAATGATTCCGGCTTCGCTCTGGCAAACCCTGTAACGACCAAGCTCACCTGCCGGGGCTGCACCGGGAGGCTACATTGCCCCAGAAACGAATGATGCGGCCCCGGTCAGGTGCAGCGCCTGGTTCGGCGTCAGGCACTACCGCCGGATGTCACTGCACCGTTTGGCCGCCGTCGATCACCATGGCGTGGGGGTACCGCCTCCAGTGTAGACGCCGACCCTCGCACCCGGAAGCTCTCTGCCGCCGATCTAATGAGTGATGGCGCCGGGAGTTTCCTCCTCGGTGGAAAGTGGAGCGAGCGGCTTTGCCTCCTCTTCCCAAACGATCGGCACCGGCGCGCGAACCAGAGCATGGCTTAAAACCTCGTCCATGCGCGAAACCGGCACGATTTCGAGCGCGTTCTTCACCGTATTCGGAATTTCAACCAGATCCTTGGCGTTTTCTTCGGGGATTAAAATTTTCTTCAGGCCACCGCGCAGCGCGGCAAGCAATTTTTCCTTGAGCCCGCCGATCGGCAGAATCCTGCCGCGCAAAGTGATCTCGCCGGTCATTGCTATGTCGCGCCGTATCGGGATGCCTGTCATGATCGAGACGATCGCCGTCGCCATTGCGACACCCGCCGATGGACCATCCTTGGGCGTCGCGCCTTCTGGAACGTGCACGTGGATGTCGCGCCGCTCGAACACTGGCGGCTCGATGCCGAAATCGACCGCACGCGAGCGGACATAGGAGGCCGCCGCCGAGATCGACTCCTTCATGACGTCGCGCAGATTTCCGGTAACCGTCATGCGCCCCTTGCCGGGCATCATTGCGCCTTCGATCGTCAGCAATTCGCCCCCGGCCTCGGTCCACGCAAGGCCCGTTACGACTCCGACCTGATCCTCGACTTCCGCCTCGCCGTAGCGGAATTTGGGAACGCCGAGAAAATCCGGCAAATTGTTTTCGGTGACCGTGACCTGCTTCGTCTTCTTGGTCAAAATCTGTTTGACCGCCTTGCGTTCGAGTTTGGCGAGTTCGCGGTCAAGATTCCGCACCCCGGCCTCGCGCGTGTAGCGCCGTATTATGGCGATAAGGCCGCTATCGTCGATCGACCATTCCGTGGGCCCAAGACCGTGCTTTTTGAGCCCGGCCGGAATCAGATGGCGGCGTGCAATCTCGAGCTTTTCATCCTCCGTATAGCCGGCGATTCGGATGATTTCCATGCGGTCCATGAGTGGCGGAGGAATATTCAACGTATTGGCTGTCGTGACGAACATGACATTCGACAAGTCGTAGTCGACTTCGAGATAGTGATCGTTGAAGCAATGATTCTGCTCCGGATCGAGAACCTCGAGCAGCGCGGATGACGGATCGCCCCGGAAGTCCATTCCCATCTTGTCGATTTCGTCGAGCAGGAAGAGCGGATTCGAACTCTTGGCCTTGCGCATCGACTGGATGATCTTGCCGGGCATGGACCCGATATAGGTGCGCCGGTGGCCGCGAATCTCGGCTTCGTCGCGGACGCCGCCAAGCGACATGCGGACGAACTCACGCCCCGTGGCCTTGGCGATAGACTTGCCAAGCGAGGTCTTGCCGACGCCGGGAGGGCCGACAAGGCAGAGGATGGGCCCCGTCAATTTGTTCGCGCGGCTATGCACCGCAAGATATTCGATAATCCGCTCCTTGACTTTTTCGAGTCCAAAATGCTCGCTGTCAAGCACGTTTTCGGCGACGTTCAGGTCCTTCTTGGTCTTGGAGCGCTTGTTCCAGGGAATCGATAAAAGCCAGTCGAGATAATTGCGCACGACCGTCGCTTCCGCCGACATCGGCGACATCTGACGCAATTTTTTCAACTCGGCGACCGCCTTGTCGCGCGCCTCCTTGGACAGTTTCGTCGTCTTGATGCGTTCGTCGATCTCGGCAAGATCGTCCTTGCCGTCTTCGTCGCCAAGCTCCTTCTGGATCGCCTTCATCTGCTCGTTTAGATAGTATTCGCGCTGGGTCTTCTCCATCTGGCGCTTGACCCTGGTGCGGATGCGCTTTTCCACCTGCAGAACCGAAATCTCGCTTTCCATGAGTGCCATGCACTTTTCGAGTCTCTTGGCGATCGAACCGGTATCGAGCACGGCCTGTTTCTCGGTGATCTTGACCGCGAGATGCGAAGCGACCGTGTCGGCAAGCTTGGAATAATCGTCGATTTGGGCTACCGCCGCCACCACTTCCGGCGAGATTTTTTTGTTGAGCTTGACGTAACCTTCGAACTCGGCGGCGACCGAGCGGGCGAGCGCTTCCACTTCGACCTTGTCGAAGGGTTCGTCGGCAATCGCCTCGGCCTGGGCTTCGTAGAAATCCTCGGTGCGCGAATAGCCTTGCACCTTGGCGCGAACTTGTCCCTCGACAAGAACCTTGACCGTACCGTCGGGAAGCTTCAAGAGCTGAAGAACAGAAGCGAGCGTGCCAGTCGTGAAAATCGCCTCCGTCGCCGGATCGTCGTCGGCAGCGGTCATCTGCGTCGCAAGAAGGATGAGCTTGTCCGCCCGCATGACTTCTTCGAGAGCGCGGATCGATTTTTCGCGGCCGACGAAAAGCGGCACGATCATATGCGGAAACACGACGATGTCGCGGAGCGGCAGAACCGGATAGGTGTCTATCGTGCCGGGGCGAGCGGGCTCGCGCTTTTGGGTCATAACATTATCCTATCCAGAGAATATTTAATCTATTTCGCTAACATGGCGGCGCGGCGGGTCACTTTCAAGACAAGTCTGGCCACCTCGGCGGCCAAAGGTAGAGCAGCATGGCTGCACGGACTCACGCGCTGGCGCCGGTTTTCTCGCTGCGTTCGGCGTAAATATAGAGGGGACGGGATTTTCCCTCGACGACATCGGGGCCTATGACGACCTGTTCGACATTGTCGAGGCCAGGAAGATCGAACATTGTGTCGAGCAGGATTCCTTCCATGATGGAGCGCAATCCACGTGCGCCCGTGCGCCTCTCGATGGCTTTTTTGGCGACTGCCCTCAGGGCATCCTCCTGGAAGGTAAGCTCGGTATTTTCCATTTCGAACAGGCGCTGATATTGTTTGACGAGCGCGTTTTTCGGCTCGGTCAGGATTCTCTTCAGGGAGTCTTCATCGAGATCGTCGAGCGTTGCGATGACCGGCAATCTGCCGACGAATTCCGGGATCAGTCCGAATTTCAACAAATCCTCCGGTTCGACTTTCCGGAAAATCTCGCCGGTCCTCCGGTCGTCCGGCGATTGGACCGAGGCGCCAAATCCGATCGAGGTGCTCTTGCCGCGCGTCGAGATGATTTTTTCGAGGCCGCCGAAAGCGCCCCCGCAAACGAACAAAATATTCGTCGTATCGACCTGCAGGAATTCTTGCTGGGGATGCTTGCGTCCACCCTGCGGCGGCACCGACGCGACGGTGCCTTCCATGATTTTCAGGAGCGCCTGCTGGACACCTTCTCCCGACACATCCCGGGTGATCGACGGATTGTCGGATTTGCGCGAAATTTTGTCGATCTCGTCGATGTAGACGATCCCGCGTTGCGCTCGGTCGACATTATAATCGGAAGCTTGAAGTAGCTTCAATATGATGTTTTCGACATCCTCGCCGACATAGCCAGCCTCGGTCAACGTCGTAGCGTCGGCCATCGTGAAGGGCACGTCGAGAATGCGTGCCAAGGTCTGCGCAAGCAGAGTCTTGCCAGAACCGGTGGGGCCGATCAGCAGAATGTTCGATTTCGCAAGCTCCACATCATTGTGTTTGGCCGCGTGATTGAGGCGCTTGTAATGATTGTGGACAGCAACCGCTAACACCCGCTTGGCCTGCGGCTGCCCGATGACGTAATCGTCCAGAACCTTGCAGATTTCCTTAGGAGTAGGGACGCCGTCGCGGCTTTTTACCAGCGAGGATTTGTTCTCCTCGCGGATGATATCCATGCAAAGTTCGACACATTCATCGCAGATGAATACCGTCGGGCCGGCGATGAGCTTGCGCACCTCATGCTGACTCTTGCCGCAAAACGAGCAATAGAGCGTGTTTTTCGAGTCGCTGCCACCGACCTTGGTCATCGAACGTCTCCTTGCCACCCCAAGTCATGTGCGAACTCAGGTCACGCTGCGTGAAGGGCGGCGGGCGCTCCGCCACCGGCTGGCGAATTGGCACACGATCCAGCCCAGTTCAATTCATGCCTAGATTTCCTATTGCGGCTGCCACTTTAACCCGGCTTCAATTCTCCTTCAAAACAGGGCGAACCGCAAGGTGACTTGGCCACTCCCGGCATCGCCGCAACCTTGAAAAAGCTCTACACCTCGCGGCACGCTATCCGAATCATATTTGGACGATAATTTCCATTAACCTAAATGCTATTTACTTCGATTTTGAACGACAATCGCGCTTTGAGCGGCTCAAGCCAGCTTTTTGCACGGAAGCAATATATAAGCAATGTTTATACCAAGACAATCGATATTCCTTGTGTCACGGCGGCGCCGCTCTGCCGATGTCCCTGGAAGACCATTCGTCACGCAATCCGCCCATCCACTTATTGATCGGAGAAGCCGCGAAAGCTCAACAAGCAGCGGCAGTCATTAATAAACGCGCAACTATTTGCTTTCCGGCAGCGGCATTTCGTCGGGCCGCCTTAGAATTACATGATCCACGATACCAAATTCTTTCGACTCATCGGCGGACATAAAATGATCGCGGTCTAAGGTTCTTTCGATCGTGTCGTAATCCCGTCCGGTATGCCGGACGTAGATGTCGTTCAATCGCCGCTTGACCTTCATGATATCTTCGGCGTGACGAGCAATATCAGAAGCCTGACCCTGGAAGCCGCCGGATGGCTGATGCATCATGATTCGCGCGTTCGGCAATGCGTAACGCGCTTTCGTCTCTCCGGCACAAAGCAAAAGTGAACCCATCGAAGCGGCCTGTCCGACGCAGAGCGTCGATACCTTGGGCTTGATGAACTGCATCGTATCGTAGATTGCAAGGCCCGATGTCACCACGCCGCCCGGCGAATTGATGTACATCGAGATTTCCTTCTTCGGGTTCTCCGCCTCGAGGAACAGCAATTCGGCGATGATCACCGAGGCCACGTGGTCGTCGACCGGACCAGTCAGAAAAATGATCCGCTCGCGCAATAGCCGGGAATAAATGTCGAAACCGCGTTCGCCGCGGCTCGTATTCTCGATAACTTGAGGAATGAGGTAGTTGTCATAAATCTCAATCGGGCTGCGATCGCGCATGGCGGAGTCTTCCTTGATAAAAGCGAACAAGTCGAGACGGCGCGAAGGCTGCGCCCTCGCCGAATCCTTTACGATACCATATAGTCCCCGGCGGCGAACACTCCTATGCCCGGGTCAAGCGTACCATGTCAATTTGGCACGCTCTCGTCGCTCGTGTCGTTTGCGTCTTCGCCGGCCGCCTTCAGAAGTTCGTCCCTCGAAACTTTCTTGTCGGTCAACTTGACCTGGGAAATTATATGATCGACGACTTTTTCCTCGAATAATGGGGCCCTGATCCCAGCCAATGCGTTGGGATTCTTGCGATAATAATCCCACACGATCTTTTCTTGACCGGGGAACGCGCGGGCGCGCGAGGCCAGGGCCTGACTGACCTCCTCCTCAGAGACCTTTATATTCGCCTTATCCCCAATTTCAGCCAAGAGGAGGCCAAGCCGAACCCTCCGTTCGGCGATTTTGAGATAGTCCGCGCGCGCCGCCTCCTCGGTCGTGTTGTCGTCCTCGTAGCTCCGCCCGCTCCGTTTTTGTTCGGCCTCGACCTTGCGCCACACGGCATCGAATTCTTGTGCAACCATTCCTTCAGGCACGTCAAATTGGTATTTCTTGTCGAGCGCATCGAGGAGATCGCGCTTCCATTTTCCCCGTGAGGCCGCGAGATGTTCGCGCTCGAGGTTGGTGCGGATCACGTCCTTGAGCTTGGCCACATCCTCTAAGCCCATCCCTTTTGCAAATTCGTCGCCGGTCCCGACCTCGTCCGGGGCCGCCGCGCCCTTGAGCGTCACCTTGAATGTGGCCAACTTGCCGGCCAGCCGTGCGGCACTGTAATCATCCGGAAAGGTCACGGCAATTTCCCTGATTTCTCCGCGCTTCATGCCCTCGATTTGCGCCTCGAAGCCGGGGAGGAAATTGCCCGAACCGAGGACGACGTCGACATTTTCTCCGGTACCGCCCTCAAAGGGCTCGCCGTCGATCGTTCCGGTAAAATCCAGCGTGGCCTTGTCGCCTGTTTCAGCGGCAGCATCCGCTTCCCTCGGCGAATAGGAGCGACTTTGTTCCACAAGCCTACCCAAGACCTGGTCGACTTCGTCACTAGATACGTCAGCGATAAGCCGCTCGATTTCTATATCCTCGAAGCCGCTGGCCTCGATTTTCGGCAACACTTCAAGCGTGACGGTATAGGCGAGATCGGCTTGCGCTTCGAAAACCTTCTCGATTTCTTGGCTATCCTCCGGAAAATCGATCTTGGGATTCATGGCAAGCCGCAGTTGATTGTCTTCGACAATCTTGCGATTGGCCTCGTTGACGGCGTCCTGGACAACTTCTGCCATGATCGAGCGTCCATAAAGACGCTTCAGGTGTGAAACCGGTACCTTGCCCGGACGGAACCCTGGGATGCTGGCCTTGGCCTTAACCTCGACGAGTTGACTTTCGACCCGCTCAGCGAGATCGGCGGCCGCCAACACCACCTTAAATTCCCGCTTGAGGCCTTGCGTTTGGGTTTGCGTGACTTCCATGTAGAATCAACCTTTTTCGGCTTTGCCGCTTCCAATCTGGTGATCCGATTCGGGCAGGCACGCCGCCAGATATGGTCACGGCTAAAGCAAAATGCATGCGGCCCGGCGGCCCAGTCAACGTTTGGTGCGGGCGGAGGGACTCGAACCCCCACGATTTTCACCACCGGAACCTAAATCCGGCGCGTCTACCAGTTCCGCCACGCCCGCGCGCCGGGGGGCCTGCCGCAATTCCGCGCGTCTGGCTCTATAGCAGCGAACGCGGCTCCTTGCACAGCAAAACTACGGCCGCGCGCTTATCCGGCAGGGCGCCGATACGCTATTGCCGTCATGGCATAGTTGTGGTTCCCACAAGCACACCTCAACGTCAAAAAACCGCGCTATCCCGACCCGCCATGCCTGCGGTCTCCTTCGAAAACCACGGAGCGAATCAGGCCAACCCCGATTCGGCTATAGTTTTTGGAGGTGTGCAGCTGGAGCATGCCCCGCGCAATCTTCAGTTTCTAAATAATGAGCGTGGCTAGATAAGCTTCGGGCCCCGGCCTCGACCAGAAAAATCGAAGCGAAAGGTGTCAAGGACTTAATGATCTGGCTACCCGGAAACCGAGAGTGTCGAATTGGACGCTGCTATTGCGTTTAACACGGACGGATGCGCTAATGAACTCGGTATCGTTGCGCCATGAACCGCCGCGGACAACACGGTAATTTGGATTACTGCCCCGGAGGTATGCCGATCCGTCCGCTGGCGCGCCCTCGTAGTTGTCGTGCCAGCTATCTTCAACCCACTCCCAGACATTGCCGTGCATGTCGTAAAGGCCAAAAGCATTCGGTTTGAACGAGCCGACGGGCGCCGTTTGTTTGCGATCCCATTGGCTGCCGCAACCGTCGCAATTTGCATTGTCCTTGCCGGGATCATCGCCCCAGGAATAGCGAGTATTTGCGCCAGCCCGCACCGCGTACTCCCATTCTGCCTCGGTTAAAAGCCGATATTCCTTGCCAACAACTCGCGAGAGCCAGCCTACAAACCGCATGGCGTTGTCCCAGCTCACATTGATCACCGGCATCTCCCCGCGCCCCCAATGATCTGGTACTCGCGGGCACGCCGACGCGGCGACGCAAGCATCCCATTGTTCGAATGTCACCTCGAACTTGGAGACGGCGAAAGGCCTTGCGATCGTCACCTCGTGTTGCGGGCCTCGGCTGGCTTCCCGTTCCGACTCGTCCTTCGGCGAGCCCATAATGAATTTGCCAGAAGGGACGACGATCATTACCGGGCAGCCGCTCGCACATTCCTTGAATTCCGAGCCCGGCTTTGCTGCCTTTTCCTTCTGCTGCTCGACCGTGAGCACGGTCGGGTCCATCGCCATACGCCAGCGATACCCTATGCCTTCCTCTGCTACGGCCCATGGATCGATAAAATCCTGGCCCGCAAGACAGAGCAGGACTATGAGGCCTGCGACCATCACTTTGCCGCGCCGTGCCCGCGCTGCCTGTTCGGCAACCTGGCGCCTTTTAGCTTGCCGTACTTCCCCTGCTTTCATCTTCCTCAATGCCGAGTTCTCCCTCTAGCATGAAAGGCGAAGGCTAGGTTGAGCCGCGATTGTCTGAAGCCAGCTCCGGACTTCCGGGCGTCTCATGCTGCTCGCCTCGCCATTAGATATGGCACGAAAATCCCTCTCCCGCACGGGGAGAGGGCTAGTCCGATGAGAGCGCCTCGCAGTCTTTAAGAACGCGTCAGAGCCGGCCTTGGCTCACGCGGCCGGCCGGACGATGTCGGCGGGCGCGAGTTCCCAGTGATCGGGCGAACGCCACAGCCGTGAGAGCAGAAGCTCACGCTCAAAGACGAACTCCTTGGGCAGCCGGTCGAAGAATTTGTTGAAATGCTCCTCGTGCCCGCGCGCCTCGGCGGTACCCGCATCCCGGCCGATCGCCATAAGATTGTAAAACTTGTCCGCCGGAAAATCGAGACCCTTCCATTCGATGTCTTCGCGCCGTGGCATCCAGCCGATCGGGCTCTCCACGGCGTTGACGTGGCCGTGAACGCGTTCGACAATCCATTTGAGCACGCGCATGTTCTCGCCGAAGCCGGGCCAGATGAATTTGCCGTTCTCGTCCTTGCGGAACCAATTGACGCGGAAAATCCGCGGCGGATTGGAGAGGCGACGCCCCATATTGAGCCAGTGGCCGAAGTAGTCGGCCATGTTGTAGCCGCAGAACGGCAGCATCGCCATTGGATCGCGGCGCATCGCCGCCTGGCCGATCGCCGCCGCCGTGGCTTCGGAACCCATCGTTGCGGCGATATAGACACCGTGGCACCAATTGAAGGCCTCGAACACGAGTGGCAGGTCCTTGCTCATACGGCCGCCGAAGACGAAGGCTGAGATACGCACGCCTTCCGGGTTCTCCCAATCCGGGTCGATCGATGGACATTGGCTTGCCGGCGCGGTGAAACGGGCGTTTGGGTGCGCCGCGGGGCGCCCGCAATCGGGCGTCCAATCCTCGCCTTTCCAATCGATGAGATGCGCCGGCGGCTTGTCGGTCATCCCCTCCCACCAGACATCGCCGTCGTCAGTTAGCGCAGCATTGGTGAATATGCAGTTCTTGCCGATGGACTGCATCGCGTTGGGGTTTGACTGTCCGTTGGTGCCGGGCGCGACGCCGAAGAACCCGGACTCCGGATTGATCGCGCGGAGTGTTCCGTCCGGTGCCTTCTTGATCCACGCTATATCATCGCCGACAGTACTGACTTTCCAGCCATCAAACCCTTTCGGCGGCACCAGCATAGCGAGGTTGGTCTTACCGCAGGCGCTCGGGAAGGCGGCGCCTAGATAGGTTTTTTCGCCGTTCGGGGCTTCGATGCCCATGATCAACATGTGCTCGGCCATCCAACCTTCATCGCGCGCCATCACCGAGGCGATGCGCAACGCAAGACATTTTTTCCCGAGAAGTGCATTGCCGCCGTAGCCGGAGCCATAAGACCAGATTTCGTAGGTCTCGGGGAAATGCACAATGTTTTTGCGGTTGATATCGCCATCGCACGGCCATGGGACGTCCTTTTGTCCCGGTTTGAGCGGTGCACCCACCGAGTGCACACATGGAATGAAGAAGCCGTCGGCTCCGAGCGCGTCGAGCACGGCCTTTCCCATGCGGGTCATGATCCGCATATTTACGACGACATAGGGGCTATCGGAGAGCTGCACGCCGATCTTGGCAATGGGCGAACCGATGGGCCCCATGCTGAATGGGATAACGTACATTGTACGGCCAGTCATGCAGCCATCGAACAGACCGCGCAGGGTTGCGCGCATTTCTTCCGGTGGCGCCCAATTGTTCGTGGGGCCGGCGTCGTCCTTGTTGTTCGAGCAAATAAAGGTCCGGTCCTCGACGCGGGCGACGTCGGACGGATGCGAACGGGCCAAAAAGGAATTCGGGCGCTTTTTCGGATTGAGACGGATGAATGTACCGGCGTCGACCATCATTTGGCACAGCCGGTCGTTCTCCTCCTGGCTTCCATCAGCCCAGACGATCTGGTCGGGCTTGCACAGCGCCGCCATTTCGCCAACCCAGTCGCGCAGCTTGGCGTTGGTTGTAGGACTGTTCACGCTCACACCCATTTATTTTCCTCCTTAAGGTTCGTGCTTTGCTAGCCGCGCAGGGCTACTACACCGCCCACGCGTCAACACATTCATATACAAACTGGCCCCATGAGTGGGGTCCGGCCAAACACCGCCATAAAGGTCTTCCGAAGCAGGATTGAAAGGACTGGCCTAATCAATCGCTATTTGGTTTTGCCGCGCGGCCACAAAACTGAAAGTTTAATATACGACAGTTGGCGGCGCGGCTAGAGCACTTAAAGCAGCCAAGTTTTGCGCGGCGCCACGCCCTCAAGCATCCGCTGCCCCGTCGGCCGCGCCTTGCTGCGCCGCCTCGACGAGTTGCGGCAATATGGCGCGGAGGCCTTCCCAGTTGCGAACCCGCCGGGGAAACGCAATGCGGGCGGTTTGATCGCCACAACCAAGGTCCATGCCTTCGGGGTCGATGCCCGTTGCCTGCCATGACCCCTCTGGCTTGCCCGCGAGCCGGGCTGCAAATTGCGCCAGTGTATCCTGATGCTGCGCATTCATCTCGGCAAGCACTTGCGCCTCGGCCGCGACCAAGGCTTCCGCGCCGTCAAGCGGAGTGACAATCGAAGCGGCCTTAAAATTTCCGGCCCGCGCGAACCCGCCGTTCAAATGCACCTCGTCCATCGCCACGCGCCAAAATGCAAAGTCGGCGAAATCCGCATAAAGTGTCGAGTGCGGATGTTTTGCCAAAAAGCGCGCCTTGAGCGCCGCTCGGCCGTCGGGGTCGGTCACACATTCGGCCCTTCCCATGATCGTGACGCGGGGATGCGCGAGGGGGTCGCCCGCGCCGGTTTGCGCAAGGAGCAGCGAAAGCCGGGGATCGGCCGCAAGATGGCGGGTATGCGCGGCAAGACGCGATAACAAAAGGATTGGGCTTCCGTCCGGCGCGGTCGCGACATTGACGAGACTTGCGAACGGAAAGGCGTTCCCTGGCGCCATCGTTGCGAGCGCGCCGGCCCGCACCGTGCGCAAAAGCTCCTTGGCTTGCGCCAGCGCATCGTAAGCGCTTGGCTCAGCGCCGCCGGTTGCAACTCCTGTCATAGGCGGCATTCGTGTTTGGCCATCCATCCCACATCGTCCGACTCACTTCATACCGGTGCGCGGATTATAGGGCTTTTGCGCCTCCCATTTGCGCATGAGATTGGCAAGCTCGGAGTCCGCCTCGTCGGGGAGAACAATTT
This sequence comes from Methylocella sp., assembly GCA_036560885.1. Taxonomy (GTDB): domain Bacteria; phylum Pseudomonadota; class Alphaproteobacteria; order Rhizobiales; family Beijerinckiaceae; genus Methylocapsa. The sequence goes on along the minus strand of DATBQJ010000063.1, from coordinate 6,956 downwards.
TCAAGCTCACCAGCAAATCGCCGGCGGAGCCAGCCGGGCTAGGCAAGCCTTTGCCGCGCAGGCGCAACGTGCGCCCGCCATTCGAGCCGGGGGGAATCGTAAGCTCCACCGTGCCTTCGAGCGTCGGCGCATTGACCTTGGTACCGAGGACCGCTTCGTAAAGGGTCACCGGCAAGTCGAGCCGCAGATCGCGTCCCTCGACGCGGAAATAAGGGTGCTTGGCGATTTGGACAGTCACCATGGCGTCGCCCGGCTCGCCGCCAAAGTGACTTGGCTGGCCCTGCCGCTTGAGGCGGATTTGCTTGCCGTCCTCGATTCCGGCCGGGACAGAGATCTCCAGAGTCCGGCCGTCCGGCATAGTGACACGGGCGGCCGTCCCTTTCGCCGCCTCGGCGAGGCTTATCGTTACATTCACATTGACATCGTCGCCGCGCGGCGGCGGCGTGCCTTGGCCGCGCGCTCTCCCCCTGCGGCCACCTGCCATCCCTCCCCCAAAAAGATCGCCGAAAATGTCGCTCGCATTCAAGCCCTCCGCGCCGGGCCGCCCGCCGCCGAAATCGAATTCAAAATGCTGGAAACCAGGGCCGCCGCCCGCGTGCGAACGCCGCCCAAAACCACCGCCCTCCGTGCCGAAGCCTGAAAACCCATGGAAACGCGGTTTGCCTTCGGCATCGATTTCCCCCCGGTCGAACGCGGTGCGTTTTTTCTCGTCGCCCAAAATCTCATAGGCGGCGCTCACCTCGGCGAATTTCTCCTTCGCCTTTGGATCCTTGCTTTGATCGGGATGATACTTCTTGGCGAGTTTGCGAAAGACCTTTTTGATCTCGGCCATACCGGCCGATTTCTGAACGCCCAAAACCAAATAAGGATCACGCATGGATTAGCCCAGTTTCGCGCCCGCCCGCCCAGCGGCACGAGCGCAGGTATCTTTTGTAAATTGGGGCGGCGGCACAGCAGCCGCAAGGCTTTATGAACGGAAACCCCGGCCCGCCGCAATGCTATTCCGGTATTTATTGACCCGCATTCCCGAGGCCTGCAAATTCATCGTTGCCGTCGACGCACTCTCAATCGTGCGTCTTGCCCTTTTGAACGCGCCCCTTGCTCGCGGGGCGGTCCTTCGCTTTCGACCCCTCTCCTTTCGGCTTATGGGGGGCTGGCGCCGTGTTGATCATTCGTCGGATAACATCGTCGCGGCGACGCGCAACGTCACCATTTTCAATCTCTTCGCCAAGATGGGGGCTTTTCATGTCTGACACCGAGGATACGTGGCCTTTGCCCCAATATAATCCTGGATCGCGTCTTCACCTACACGCGCTCGGCGTTATTTCAGTTACCTTTGTGGCGCTAGAACGGAGCATGAATGAGCACTATATTAATTGCGCGGTACGCGCGGGAATGCCCATCGATCTCGTCGATAAATACTACCTGCACCTGAATGAAGATAGCCGGATGCAGGCGATAAGAGATATTTTCAAAGTCCACGAAAAAGAAAAGGAAGTTACAGCTCTTATTGACAATCTAGTCTCTTATTTTAACTGGTGCCGGAATTGCAGAAACCACATTCTGCATTCAGAGCTATATCCTCCCGCGTTCGGCGGCGAAAAAGATACTCTATACCTGATAAAAAAAGCTTCTAAGAAATCTACAGAATCAGGATACATGAAATTTAAACTTATTGCCTTGCGAGGCATTGCTGACAAAATTAGATATGGTGTTGTCCAGTCAGCAGAAATACATATATACCTCAGATATCGCGATGTTCCTTCGCACAAAGTTCGTGAATCTTTGCGCGCTTATGTTCACGACCCATTGCCCGGTAAACTTCGGATACCACGTAGTCTGGAGTTAAGCCAGAATCCCTGACCTGTTCATAAATCCAAACTCCAGCCTTCACGACTTCCTCCAGGAGAGGGTCGTCATACTCAAACCGGAAAAACGGTGCGATTGCACGGAATAGCGTGACCCCGCCTTGGTTGCGCGGGGCGGCGGCATGAAATCCTGCGGGTTGGCTTGCGCGTGCACCTTGGCCTTGTCGGCCAAGCAATATTGAAGTATTATTAAAGTTAAGATTGGCGTTTTGAAAAATAATCTAAGAATAAATGAAGAGGGATGTATTATGTATAATAACAGCAGTAACCGAAATCGCGCCGCATGCACGCGGGATTTCGCGGCCTTCCTGGCTGCGCTAGTGACGGGGCTGGGCTTGATGGCCTCGCGGGCGGAGGCGGCGCCCTTCCTCTATGTCGCGAATGGTTCCAACCCAGGCACTGTCTCGGTGATCGACACCGCCACCAACATGGTGGTGGCCACGGTCGCGGTAGGGAGCAACCCCATTGGGATCGCCGTCACGCCGGACAGGAAACACGTCTATGTCACGAATCAAACCTTCAACGGCAGCGTTTCGGTGATCGACACGGCCGCCAACACGGTGGTAGCAACGGTCCCGGTGGCGAGTAACGCCTTTGGGGTTGCGGTCACGCCGGATGGAAAACACGCCTATGTCACGAATCTTGCCGCCAACAACGTTTCCGTGATCGACACGGCCACCAACATGGTGGTAGCAACGGTCCCGGTGGCGGGAAACGCCGCTGCGGTCGCCGCCGCCCCCGACGGAAAACACGTCTATGTCACAACTCCATTCTCCAACGGTTCGGTATTCAACCGCGTTTCGGTGATCCGCACGGCCAGCAACACGGTAGTGGCCACGATCCAGGTGGGGAACTTGCCAGTGGGGGTAGCCTTCACCCCGAACGGGACACAGGCGTATGTGGCGAATGGCGAATCTAACAATGTTTCGGTGATCGACACGGCCACTAACACGGTGGTGGCGACGATTCGCCCGGGGGGAAATTTCGACCCCTCAGGGGTCGCCGTGACCCCGGACGGGAAACACGCCTATGTCGCGAGTCATCCCACCGGCAGCGGGGGCTCCAGCACTGTCTCGGTGATTGACACCGCCACCAACACGGTGGTGGCTACGGTCCCGGTCGGGCTTAACTCCCAAGGAGGGGTCGCCTTCACCCCTGACGGGAAACTCGCCTATGTCACGAATGCAGGCTCCATCGACGTGATTGGCACTGTCACGGTGATTGACACGGTTACCAACACGGTGATGGCCACGGTCACGGCGGGGAGCGCGTCCGTTGGGGTCGGCATCATTCCGCCGCCGCCGGGGGTCCCCTTCCTCGCGTTCAGCGCCAAGCTCGCGATCCAATTCGGCAGCATTCCGACGAAAGATGCCTTCGGATTTGGGTCCAACTTCATCTTGAGCAGTACCGCACCCGGGATCAATCCCGTTTCCGAGCCGGTCACACTCCAGCTCGGCACCTTTACCACCACGATCCCGCCGGGCTCCTTCAAAAAGCAAAAGGACGGGTCTTTCACCTTCCAGGGGAAAATCCATGGCGTGGGGCTAGGCGCGCTGATCAAGCGGACTGGCACGCTGCGATATCTCTTCGAAGCGAAGGGACTCGGCGCCAACTTGACTGGAACTGTGAACACTGTGTATGTCACCCTGGCCATTGGCGGCGGCAGCTTCAGCAACAGCAACAGCGGCGCAACCTCGGTCACGGCCGAGATTTCTCATTGATATCCATCCTTCCAAGCGCGACCCGCCAACCGGTGTCGCGGTGGTGGAATCCGCCGCTACGTTTTTTTCCAGGGTTGCGTTTCGGCGATCGTCCACTCGCCCCGTTTATCCGCGCAAGCGGTTCCCTGCATGGCGTGTTCGTCGCCCTTGCGATCGACCTCGGCGAGAAAGACACGGCAGATCCCAGCCGCCAAGGGGTACGGTTTGCCGACTGGAGTGAATGAACCCTTATTCCCCGAGTCCGGATTATCCCAGCCAACGAGGGAACCGTTACCTTGCGGATCGAGGGCGGTCGATAGCGCGGCCTTGGCGCGGCGCCAGTCCTCGGCGTCGAGGAGATTGGCGAGCGGCGAATTCGGGACCGCTCCGGCCGCATCTTCCTTGGAGCCCGATGACATCAATGGCGACATCGGAATCGCCATGGAACATCCGGCAAGGATCGCCGTCAGGCCGCCAAAAATGCAAGGTTTCGCCGCCAGAACCAGCGATTTCCGCCCAAAGGGCCGGCAATGCGGGACACGAAAAATCGCGCGCGATCCGGACGCCATGCTACAAGACCTTGCGCCAAACGAAGTGAGGCCATGGCGGCGAAAAGCTTCCCCTGTCACGGCTTGGCTGCTCGCAAAAGTTGGCTCCATTGGAGGTTTACCGTTGAATGGGTTAACGACTCGTGACTTCGCCGAGACGAGCGACCCTTTTGCTTTGTTTGCGGACTGGTTCGAAGCGGCGCAAAAAAGCGAGCCCAGTGATCCCAACGCGATGGCCCTCGCGACCGCCGATGCCGACGGCATGCCGAATGTCCGCATGGTCTTGCTTAAGGCAGTCGAATCGCCAGGATTTGTTTTCTACAGCAATTCCGAGAGCGCCAAGGGCCAGGAGCTTCGTGCGAATATGCAGGCGGCGGCGGTCTTGCATTGGAAATCGCTGGGGCGGCAGGTCCGTTTTCGCGGGCCGGTCACCCTCGTTACCGATGCCCAGGCAGACGCATATTTCGCCAGCCGCCCTTTGCAAAGCCGGATCGGCGCTTGGGCAAGCCAGCAATCGCGGCCGCTCGAAAGCCGTTTCGCGCTGGAAACCGCGGCCGCCAAATATGCCGCGAAATTTGGCCTTGGCGAAATTCCCCGGCCGCCCTATTGGCTTGGCTACAGGATCACTCCTCTCTATCTCGAATTTTGGTTGGAGGGCGCGTTCCGTTTGCACGACCGTCTCGTTTTCCGGCGGCAATCGGAAGGGCACGCGTGGCGCAAGGAGTGCCTCTATCCATGAGACAGGCCAGTCCATTCGCCGCGAAGACCGAGGCCCGGCCGGGCGTGGCACGGGCATATCCGCTCCGCCCCTATCTTGGCGTGAGTGTCGCGGTCTTCCGCGGGGGCCTTGTGCTTCTCGCCAGGCGCGCTAGGCCGCCGTTTGCCGGGGCCTTTTCCTTGCCCGGAGGATTGGTTGAGGTTGGCGAGACCTTGGAGGCGGCGGCGCTGCGCGAATTGCGCGAGGAAGTGCACGTCGAGGCCCGCATCGTCGGCTTCAATCGCCATTTGGAATCGATCGAATGCGACAGCGCCGGCAAAATCCGCCATCATTATGTGATCGCCTCCTTTGCCGGCGAGTGGATCGCGGGAGAAGCCAAATCTGGGCCGGAGGCGGAGGAAACCCTGTGGGTTGAGCCCGCATGCCTCGCCGGGCTCGAATGCACGCCGCAACTCGCCGCGGTAGTCGAAGCGGCGCAAAGAGTGCTGACGCGCGCCTAGGCAATTGAGAATCCAACGATGAAGCGACGCGTAGTATTCGGGGGCGCTGACGACATACCGGGCCGTGCGCTGCGCGCGATAGCGGCGGCGATTTGCGTAGCGATATCGACTGCCCCGGCTGAGGCGCAGTTTTTAGATTTTCTTTTCGGCAACCGGCCAGCGTCAACGCCGCCGCCCGCCGAGGCCAGGCCGAGCCAGTCCGGCGGAAACAATCCGCAACACGGCACGGCCAAGCACCCGAAGACCAAGCCGAAAAAAGCGGCGTTACCGGCCAAGCCCGCACCCGACGCGAAAGCACCTCCTGCATCGGACGCGGAACCGCCGCCGCCTTACGATCCGGAGATGCTGAGGCTAGCGGAAATCCTCGGCGCCCTGACTTATCTCGACACACTCTGCGCCTCGAGCCCTTCCGGCGACTGGCGCGCCAAGATGCAGGCGCTCTTGGACGCCGACGCCAAGACCGCGGCGCGGAAAGAGCGGCTCGCCGGCAGCTTCAACCGGGGCTTTCACGATTACGAAAGAACCTACCATCTGTGCACACCAAACGCGCAGACCATCATCAGCCGGTTTCTCGCGGAGGGTGCCGGGATCGCGCACGAGGTGGTCAACCGCTACGGCGCGTCGTAGGCCAAGGATCCTGGCGAGCCGCTGACCTTTCCAGGCGAAGTTCCGAAAGTCGAAGCCAACCCTGTTTCGTTGGCATGCGGGGCAAGAGTGAAGAACCTCATTACCGGCGTTCCCGGCCTTCGCGTTGGCCATGCGCATGACGAGCGCCTCGGCTCCGGCGTCACCGCGCTGATTTTTGATTTTCCCGCCATCGTCTCGATCGCGGTCCATGGCGGCGCGCCGGGATTGCGGGACACGGCCTTGCTCGAACCAGGGATGACCGTCGAACGGGTCGATGCCTTGGTCCTTTCGGGCGGATCCGTTTATGGCCTCGATTCGATGGGCGGAGTTGTGGCCTATCTCCGCGAGAGCGGCCGTGGCTTCGCGGTGCGCGACATCAAGGTGCCTATCGTGCCGGGCGCCGTTCTTTTCGATCTTCTGAATGGCGGCGATAAAAATTTTGGCCGCGACCCGGTCTATTGGCACTTGGGCTACCGAGCCGCGGCGTCGGCCGTGGACGATTTTGAGCTCGGCAGCGCCGGCGCGGGTTTCGGCGCCACGACCGCAGATCTCAAGGGTGGCCTCGGCTCGGCGAGCGACACCACATCGGGCGGCTTTCGCGTCGGCGCCCTTGTCGCGGTCAACGCGCTCGGCCGCGCGACGATCGGCGAAGGGCCGCATTTCTGGGCTGCCCCTTATGAAAAAAATGGCGAGTTCGGCGGCCTGGGCCTCCCCGCGCCCTGGCCAACGGACGCGCTCGACTTTCGCATCAAGGGCGACGCGGCGGAAAATACCACCATCGCCATCGTCGCGACCGACGCGGCGCTGACGAAGCCCGAAGCCAAACGTCTCGCCATCATGGCGCATGACGGCATGGCGCGTGCCCTGCGTCCGTCGCATGCTTGCATGGATGGCGACACGATTTTTGCCGCGGCGACCGGAGCAGCTAAAAAGCTTCCCTCGATACGCGACAGAATCGAGCTTGGCATGGCCGCCGCCGATTGTCTCGCCCGCGC
>DATBQJ010000062.1:0-4425 GCA_036560885.1 Methylocella sp. | reverse complement strand
CTGACCGAAAACCAAGTCCAAGCCGGCTTCAGCTACAGGTTCGACTGGACCGTGCCTCAAGCCGCGGTTCCCGTGGTCTCCAAATATTGAGCCAAACACTCCAATCGAGGATTCAACATGTCTCACAAAGCTTCCTTGGCCTGCGCAGGCGCAATCGCCGCCGCGGCCACCCTCGCCGGCATTAGCCCGGCGCTCTCCCACACAATCGTCGGCAACCGGGTGTTTCCGGCGACGCTCGACATCGACGATCCAGGAGTCAACGACGAATTTGCTGTTCCCACCTTTGCCTACCTCGCAAACCCGGACAATTCGAACGAATACGATTTCAACTTCGACTATGCAAAGACGATCACGGCCGATCTGGGGTTTTCGATCGGAAATACCTTTACCCACCTAACCGACACGGTGAAACCGGATGGGACCATCGGCACGCTCAACGGATGGCACAATATCGAAACGCAGCTGAAATATCAGCTCTACGTAAATCCGGAACATGAATTCATTGTTTCGACCGCGGTCAGCGTCGAATGGGGCCACACCGGCGATGTTGGCGCCGGCTTCGCCGATCCGTTCACGTCGATTACGGCAAAAGGCTACGTCGGCAAAGGCTTTGGCGATGTGGAGGCCGATTGGGCGAAGCCTATCGCGGTGACTGGCGAAATCGACTACACTTGGTCAACCCACCCGATCGACGTGACAGGCGTGGACCAATTCGGCAATGTGTTGATCAGCCAGACCCCCACGGTTCTAACTTACGGCGCGACACTGCAATATAGCCTGCTCTATATGAACTCGTTCGTGCACGAGGTGCCGGAATTCTTCAGGCAGCTTGTTCCCGATATCGAATGCGTTTTCTCGACTCCGGTATCGAATATTGGCCCATCGGTTCCCGGTTCGATCCCTGGAACGCATGAAACCACGGGCACGTGGGGGCCGGGCCTATATTATTTTGGCCGGCTTGGACCTGTGGTGTTTCAGCTCGGTGCCGTGGCGCAGATTCCAATCAACCACGCAAGCGGTAGACATCCCGGTGTGGTCGCTGTGTTGGATTTTCTGCTCGACGACATGTTCCCCGATTCGATCGGCAAACCGCTCTTTGGGCCTCGCCAAGCCCGCGGTAACACTGGCTACTGAGGAGAACACCATGCAACGTTTCCTAAAGCTTCTCCTTGCGGCGGGTTTGGCTGCTCCGCTAGTTGCCTCGCCCGTTTTCGCCCATGCGTTTCTCGATCATGCCGTCCCTGGCGTTGGATTGACGGTGAGCGGTCCGGTTCGCGAGCTCAGGCTTTGGTACACCCAGGGCGTGGTCACGGCCTTTTCCGCTGTTTCGGTCGCAAGTTCCACGGGAGGTACGATTCCGGCCAGCAGGCCGGTCAATGATCCCTCCGACCAGCAGATTGTGATCGTCCGTCTCGGACGTGCGCTGGGACCCGGCACTTACACGGTGACCTGGCGTGCGCTCTCGGTCGATACGCATACGACTACTGGCACGTTCCACTTCACGGTCACTTGAGCGATTGCCGGCTGGGCCGTGCCAATCAAGGCACGCCCGGCCCGGCACAAACGAGCCCGCAAGAGCCATCAGCCCTAAAGGGGGCGATCATGACGATGTTTCAATATCTCGTCCTTGTGCAAGACGTGGCTCAAGACGTTGCGCAAGACTCCATGGGGCAAATGGATCAAGCCTCTGGGCAGGCGCTTTGGATGACGTGGTGGCCCCTCATCTCGGCACGCTGGATCCACTTTGCGTCTGTATTTGTGCTGTTTGGATCCTCGTTCTTTTGGTTTTACATGCCGCGCGACCATTCCCTGACCCATCCCGGACAATTGACCAAAACTCTTGCCGCGACAACCATCATGCTGCGCGTCGCCGCGCCAGTCGCGGCGATCTCCGGCGTCGCCTGGATGGCGCTCGTTCTGATCAACATGACGAGCAACTTCCACAGCGTCGTCAACCCCGAAGATCTGAGACTTTTCTTTTTTGAAACGCCATTTGGCACGGTGTCCATCATCCGACTCGCGCTCTTCGCGACCGCCGTTGTGCTTGCTTTCCTGCCTTGGCACGGACGAGTATGGTATTCCGCTCTTCTTCATCTCGGCGCCGTGCTTTTGATCAGCCAAGCTTGGCTCGGCCACGCCTCCGAAGGTGGCGCTGGGCTCTATGGCGTAATCATGATCACCGTCTACGCGACCCATGTGCTCGCCGCGGGCGCCTGGGCGGGCGGACTTCCTCCGCTCCTTTCCGGGCTTGTAGAACAACGCCACTTTGCGCCCAACGAAGCACGCATATGCACTGTCGATATTTTGTCGCGCTTCTCCGCGATGGCGATGCTTGCGGTCACATTGATCGTAGTGACCGGCATCGCCAATGCTGGCTTTCGCGTCGCCGGGTCATTTGAGGTACTTTTTGATACCGAATACGGGAATGTCTTGTTCGCGAAAATTGCGATCGTCGCGGTCATGCTGACCCTGGCATACTTCAATCGTTTCGTCTTTATGCCGAGGTTGCGGAGCGCTGCCTTGAAGGGAATGCCCGCGATAACCTGGCTCGGCCGCAGCGTCACTTTCGAGCTGGCGCTCGGGTTGCTCGTTGTTTTTGTGGCGGCGGTCCTCGGCATCACGCCGCCGCCGCAATGAGGGTGGCTGGCGTGAAGATCTTAGTGGATCGCACGCCCGAAACCGAAGTGATCGATTCAAACCATATGGAGTGGGCTATGCGTTCAATCGTGATCTCCGCCATCGCGATTTCCTTAATAGGGGTCGCACCACAAATCGCGCGCGCAGCACAGACTTACAAGCTGGAACAATATCCAGAGGGTTTGGCAAATGTTCCGTGCAGCGCCTTCAAAAGGACCCCAAATGGGTCATGGAAAGAGGTGGCCGTATTTATTTATCATGGTAGCAAGTTCACCGGGAATACATACCCCCCGGGCTCGCACGAGGCTGGCATGCTCGATCAAAAGTGCGGGGCGAAGTAACGGGGCGTCCCGTGGACCGTCACGAATACTTCGGCTCCGAGTTCGGTTTATTTTACCCGGTTTGCAACGTAGGGCGATTTTCTACGTTACCGAAGGGGATGGTTCGAACCCTATCACTCGAACCCTAGTAGGAGAAAAACCATGGATCGTCGTGAATTCATTGCCGCCGCCGGAACTGCCGCCGCGGTAGTTTCGACGTCACAGGCCTTTGCACAAATGGGTGCTGAAGAGTCAGATATGCATCCGCCAAAATACAAGGCCCTCGAGGTCGAAACCGTGAAGTGTGTCGCGACGGGCAACGATTGCCTTCGGCATTGCCTCGCCATGTATAAAATGAAAGATACAAGCATGTCGGATTGTGCCGACACGGCATTCCAGCTCGTCAACGCCTGCAGCGCGCTGGCGGCTCTGGCGGCGGTCAATTCGGAGCATACCGGCCATTTAGCCAAAGTGGTCGCGATGGTCTGCCGGGACTGCCAGAAAGAATGCGAAAAATTCCCCAAGATTTCGGAGTGCAAGGCCTGCGGTGACGCCTGTAAGGCCTGCGCCGCGGAATGCGACAAGGTTGCTGCCTGACCAATGATTTGCGTCAGCGGCTGGGACTCCCGGATGCGGCACCCGGCCCAGCCGCTGCCGAACATGGCACCATCATGCCGCCGCAATGAGTACCATTCCTGCGGCCGGGTTAACCTTCCGGTGCCTCATGCCCGCGACGCCGCACATAGAAAAGCACTTTTCCGCCACGGCCCTTGTCCGCGACGTTGTGATCGGAATGGCGGACGGGCTCACTGTTCCTTTCGCTCTTGCGGCGGGCCTTTCCGGGGCGGTGTCCTCGACGGCGATCATTATCACCGCCGGTCTTGCCGAGGTCGCGGCGGGCGCGATCGCGATGGGACTTGGCGGTTTTCTCGCGGCGCAAACCGATCTCGAACATTACCATTCCGAGCTGCGCCGCGAAAAATTGGAGATCAAGCAGGTTCCGGAAACCGAGCGCGCCGAAGTCCGGCAAGTCTTGCGTGAACAGGGGCTCGATCCTGCCCTGACCAATACTGTGACGGCCGCACTCACACGTGATCCGGACCGCTGGGTCAATTTCATGATGCGTTTCGAGCTTGGCTTGGAGAAGCCCGAGGCGGACCGGGCGCTCAAGAGCGCTTTCACGATCGCCGCCGCCTATGTCGCCGGCGGTCTTATACCGCTCGCGCCTTATTTCCTGCTGGACAAGGTTTCCCGCGCGCTTCCGGTCTCGATCGGGCTTACTCTCGCTAGCCTGCTGATCTTCGGCGGCGTCAAGGGCCAATTGACTGGCGTGGCGCCGCTCCGCAGCGCCACGCAGACGGCGATCGTCGGTTCGCTGGCCGCCGCCGCCGCCTTCGCCATCGCGCGGCTGGTGAGCCGTTGATCTTGACTCTCCTCGCCGTTTACCCGCCGATCATGGTGGTTATGA
>DATBQJ010000061.1:0-26290 GCA_036560885.1 Methylocella sp. | reverse complement strand
TCTCGGGCTTCGAGCTCGCGCCGCCGGGCTGGCCTGGCAATTCGTGCGAAGAGAGCCCGGGCGGAAATTAACGAAAGCCACGCAGAAAAAGCGTTGGTTTCACTTGTTGGGCACAAGCGTTTCGATCCGCTTCCGCAACTGTTCGAGCTGGCGCTTCATTTCCTCAATATCGTTGTTGGAATTTTGCCCGGCAAGCTCTTCCGGCGGTTCGTCCACGGGTGTGCTGGCAGACGTTCCCGGCGGCGTCTGGAGCGGATTTCCAAACGGGATGAACATCGCGAGGGCCTGCTCGAAAAGCGCCATGTTCTTGCGAGTCTGCTCCTCGATTGAGTCAAAGATTGGCGCGGTCAAGGGGCCGCCAAAATTCTTGGCGACCTTTTCGCGGAATTTTGCTTGCTCGCTGGTCAGTTTGCCGATGGTGAATTCGAGATAGCTCGGTACCAGCATTTGCATGCTGTCGCCATAAAAGCGGATGAGCTGGCGCAGGAAATTTATTGGCATCAGGCTTTGCCCGTCCTTGCCTTCCTGCTCGAAAATGATTTGGGTCAGCACCTGGCGCGTAATGTCCTCCCCGCTCTTGGCGTCGAAGACCACAAAATCATCGCCTTTCTTAACCATAACAGCGAGGTCTTCGAGCGTGATATAGGCGCTCGTGCCGGTATTGTAGAGCCGCCGGTTTGCGTATTTTTTGATCGTGATAGGCTTATTTTCCTTGGCCATGACCAATCCCCGCTGCATGGTAGTCATTTTAGAACCTAAACAGGTTTGTCTTGATCACGCCAAGGGTTTTGACGGGGACAAACCTCGTTTGGACCTTGCGAGGCCGCACAGACGTTTGCTTCAGGATAAGGATATCAGCATAACGCCGCAGCCAAAAACCATTGCACATTGTGTCGCGAAACATTACACCCATTCCGATACCATACCCGGGCCCGCGGTTCGCAAGGGTTCCCGCGGGTGCTAAAATAACAGAAAAGCTCGTGGCGCGCATGCCGCGGTCAATGTCCAAAGGGCATCCCCAATGCGAAGTGAAATTGTTGTCGTGAGCGCGGCGCGTACCGCCGTGGGGTCATTTAACGGCGCCTTTGCCGCCACGCCGGCACATGAGCTCGGTGCCGCCGCGATCAAGGCTGCGCTCACCCTTGCCAAGGTCGACGCGGGCGAAGTGGACGAAGTCATCCTCGGCCAGGTTTTAGCGGCGGGTCAAGGCCAAAACCCAGCGCGACAGGCGGCAATCAAGGCGGGCATTCCGCAGGACAAGACGGCGTTCGGGCTAAACCAGGTTTGCGGCTCGGGCCTGCGCGCGGTGGCGCTCGGCATGCAGCAGATCGCGAATGGCGACGCCAAAATTGTCGTCGCCGGTGGCCAAGAGAGCATGTCGCTGTCGCAGCACGGCGCTCATATGCGGGCCGGAACGAAGATGGGCGACCTCAAATTCGTCGATACCATGATACGCGACGGCCTTACGGATGTGTTCAACGGCTACCATATGGGCCAGACGGCAGAGAATGTCGCGGCGAAATGGCAGTTGAGCCGCCAAGAGCAGGATCAATTCGCTCTCGCCTCGCAAAACAAGGCGGAGGCGGCGCAAAAGGCAGGCCGCTTCAAGGAAGAGATCGTCCCCTTCACGATCAGCGGCCGGAAGGGCGACGTCGTGGTTGATGCGGACGAATACATCCGTGCCGGAACGACGCTCGACGGGCTTGCTAAGTTGAAACCGGCCTTTGCAAAGGATGGCACGGTGACGGCCGGCAACGCGTCGGGCATCAACGACGGCGCCGCGGCGCTCGTCCTGATGAGCGCCAAGGACGCCGCTGCGCGGGGACTGACACCCCTCGCCCACATCGTCTCCTGGGCCACCGCGGGCGTCGATCCGGCGATCATGGGTACCGGCCCCATCCCCGCGTCGCGCAAGGCACTCGAAAAATCCGGCTGGAAGGTCAAGGACCTCGATCTCGTCGAGGCCAATGAAGCCTTTGCGGCGCAGGCCCTGGCCGTCAACAAGGACATGAGTTGGGATCCGGCGATCGTGAATGTCAATGGCGGAGCGATCGCGATTGGCCATCCGATAGGCGCGTCCGGCGCCCGCGTCCTCACAACACTCCTGTACGAGATGCGGCGCCGCGGCGCAAAAAAGGGCCTGGCCACGCTTTGTATCGGCGGCGGCATGGGCATTGCCCTCACCGTCGAGCGGTAATCGGCAATGTTTTGGCGTAGCGCAAATTGACGGCAAGAGGCCGCGCGTCGTCAAAAAACAAAAGGGGTGAAGCTCATGGCTCGGGTAGCGGTGGTCAGCGGCGGCACGCGCGGCATTGGCGCCGCTATCAGCAAGGCCTTGCAGGCGGCGGGGTACAAGGTTGCAGCGAATTATGCGGGCAACGACGAAGCGGCGGCGAAATTCACGGCGGAGACGGGAATCGCAGTCTACAAGTGGGATGTTTCGAACTACAAGGCTTGCGCCGAAGGGCTCGCTAAAGTCAGTCACGAAATCGGGCCTGTCGATATCCTCGTCAATAATGCGGGAATTACCCGCGATACCATGTTCCACAAAATGACGCCGGAGCAGTGGTTCGAAGTCATCAACACTAATTTGAATTCGCTTTTCAACATGACGCGCCCGGTGATTGAGGGCATGCGCGAACGCGGCTACGGCCGGATTGTCAATATCTCCTCGATCAATGGACAGAAGGGCCAGGTTGGCCAAACCAATTACACGTCGTCGAAAGCAGGCGACATAGGATTCACCAAATCGCTTGCCCAGGAAAATGCGGGCAAAGGAATCACCGTTAACGCCGTTTGCCCCGGCTATATCGCGACCGATATGGTCAAGGCGGTTCCGGCCGAGGTTTTGGAGAAATCCGTCCTGCCGCACATTCCTGTGCGCCGCCTCGGCGAACCGGAAGAAGTCGCCCGCTGCGTTGTTTTTCTTGTCTCCGAAGAGTCCGGATTCATCACCGGCACGACGCTCACCATCAATGGTGGGCAATATATGGTCTGATATTTTTCACGGGGAAGACGCGCGCCGTCGCCTTTGCCTTCGCCTGTGACCACCGCGGTAGTGATATTCATGGCCCAGCGCGCACGCGCCGAATATGGCGCGCTGGAAGGTAGTCTAAATTGTTAGGTGCTGAAACCGAATGCGTCTTAGACGACGCAACTCTTTGGCTAGGTGGGCAAAGGCGTACGCCGAACCAATTTGCCTTTGAAATCTCGCGCCAGTGCCAAGCATTTTATTCGATGTACTACCAATTCGTGGCCTGATTCGACGCCGCGACGCTCATCACATGCGCCCCACTGTGGCATTTGAACTCCAGCGTCTTGCCCTCGACTGAATCAAGCTGCGCAGCCTTGCCAGCTTCGATCGCGACCCTCACACGGGTGGCCGTCAGACCGTTCACCTCGCCGTCGTGGACTATCTCGGCCAACATCAGAGTGAGTTTGCATGAGTTTCCATCACTCAAGAAGTAGCTCACGGCGCGTTTCGTTCCGATATCGAAGCTGACGCCCTGCAGGGGTCTCATGGTCCGCGGTAATGCGGGGGCTGCTTCCGGTGCCACGCCGAGACTGGCCGTAGCTGGTATGCCAACAAAAGCTATCGCAAAAATCGCTTTTTTTCTCCGTCTCATGATTGGCCTCCTGTTCATGAATTGGCGCCGAAGCGGGCGGGATGTGGGTCACTTGGACCCAAATGACGCTGCCTTCGCAAAGAGACGCCTGATCCAACATAGGGTTGGTTTGGTTGCGACGCAACATATTTATTGTGCAGTGCAAGAACGATGCCTGTCTTCGGTTCATAAACTTAACTTGAAGAAGGCTTCCAATCGCGCCAATATGCGGGGATGCCGCCACCGAAACACGGTGTCTCGGCAGAAGCATTGTCCTAATAGTTCCCTAAATTTCGGTCGGTTTCATCTGCGGCGATCAAATGAAGCCGCAAAACGGCGCTCCGGAAAGCCGGATGCCGGCGGACGGCCCGCTTGACAGGCGTACCTCCTCGCCGTCGCAGACGGAGCGGACATCATGGCACGGGAAATCGCGGTGCAATTGACGAGTTGACTATCTGGCGCACCTACGTAAAATCGCGTAGCAGAACGTGACGCCGCAAGGTGACCGTGCCGCGCTCGAGACCGTCAATCGCAGACTCAGTGGGATAGACAGCATGTCGATGACCCTGCGAAAGAAAGGTTTTAGGAGTCCGATCATGGTGGTGAGCGCGCTCGCTTCCATCGATGAGCGGGTCCGGGGGCCGAAGGCGGGCGGTGACGGGCTACCTCAGCAAGCCGTCTGTGTTAGTCGAGCTCGCAGGATGATGCGGCTCGCCACAGCCCTGTTGGCCGCCTTCGCGGGCAGCGCTGGAGCACAAGAGCTTAGTCCTTCCAGCGCAGGTCAACATTATGATGCCAACGCGATACCGGATTCACACTTAGCTCAATCACGCCGAGACCGCGCGCGCTTCCATCGCTCTGGAACGCGTGGCCGCCAAGGTTTGGGCGCGAGTCCCTTGCATCCTGAAGGCCCGGGCAACACAACCCGTTGATTGCGTAAGTAGCCCGTTTGGCGGCGTCCTCCCTGGCTAAGCAATCGCTCGATGGGATTAACCCCCGATCAGATCAGGATTACTGAAAAGCGACGTTCAGGATCTCGTAACTCTTGCCGCCGCCTGGTGTATTCACCTCGACCGAGTCGCCGGTTTTCTTGCCAATCAACGCCCGCGCCGTCGGCGAGGTGATCGAGACTCGTCCAGCCTTCACATCGGCTTCACTCTCGCCGACAATTTGGTATATCTTCTTTTCATCCGTGTCTTCGTCGACGAGCGTCACCGTCGCGCCGAATTTGATCGTGTTGCCAGAGAGTTTTGATACATCGATAACCTCGGCGCGAGACAATTTGTCTTCGAGCTCGGCAATGCGCCCTTCATTCAAGGCTTGCGCGTCCTTGGCGGATTGATATTCGGCATTCTCGGACAAGTCGCCATGCGTCCGCGCTTCGGCGATCGCTTGGATGATGCGCGGGCGCTCGACTTGCTGGCGCCGCTTCAACTCCTCTTCGAGGGCGGAGTACCCGCCCGCTGTCATGGGGAACTTGTCCATGCTCATTGCTCTTTCACGTCTGCCCTTGACTCCGCGACCGGAGCGTGAATCGGCTTTTTATCCGGTCAAGCCCGAGGGCTTCGACTTCGACGATCTGCCCGGCCATGATCGCTTCAAGGTGAATTGTTCACGGTCTCTATCTCTTTGTTTTATCGCATGATCTCATCCTGAAATCTGCAACCTTTTGGGATCATGCGCGCGGAAAACAAAATTAGAATGCAAAGATCATGCTCTTGGTTCGCCGGTTCTTACCCGAATGCAATTTCCTCTTGTGCCGGGTGTTTATTCCATTGCGATACTTTCGCCGGAAAGCCATGCCGTTTCGCGCGGCGGTTGTCAAAAGTGCTTTGAGTCCGCGCCGGACGGCAACAGACACCTTCCGGATATCGGCCGCAAGGGGTGTTTTACCAATCCGCGACTACGCCGGCGCGCCAATTCAGCCGCGCTTTAGCCAAAATAGTCCTGCAGCGCACGAACCTCCAGATCGCCGACGAGATAAGCACGAATTCCCTGCGACGCGGCGATTGCGCCTGCGAGGGTCGTATAATAGGGCACCTTATGCAAGAGAGCGGCGCGGCGCAACGACCGCGAATCGGCGAGGGCTTGCGCGCCTTCCGTCGTATTGAACACAAGTTGGATGTCGCCGTTTTTGATCAAGTCGACGACATGCGGCCGGCCTTCCGAAACCTTGTTGACACGTTGCGTCTTGACGCCCGCGCCATCAAGATAACGCGCGGTGCCGCCTGTCGCGCGGATCTTGAAGCCAAGGCCCGCCAGCAATCGCGCGGTTTCGAGGACGCGCGGCTTGTCGATGTCGCGCACCGAAACGAAGATGGTGCCTGTTCTTGGAACATTCGTGCCGCCGCCGAGCTGGCTCTTGGCGAAAGCGGCTGGGAACGAGCGATCAAGGCCGATGACCTCGCCGGTCGAGCGCATTTCCGGTCCGAGCACGGTATCGACCCCTGGAAACCGGGCAAATGGAAATACCGCTTCCTTGACGCCGGTATGATCAAGACGCGCCGGCCGTAACCCGAAGCTGGCCAGGGTTTCCCCGGCCATGATCCGCGCCGCGATCTTGGCGATCGGCACGCCGATGACCTTGGCGACGAAAGGTACCGTTCGCGACGCGCGCGGATTGACTTCAAGGACGTAGATTTCGCCGTCCTTCAACGCATATTGCACGTTCATCAAGCCACGGGCCCCGAGCGCCAGGGCGAGCTTCTTGGTCTCCGCTTCGAGTCCGGCAATCGTTGTGGGTAAAAGCGAATGGGGCGGCAACGAGCAGGCGCTATCGCCAGAATGAATTCCGGCCTCCTCGATGTGTTCCATGATGCCGCAGATGAAGACCTGCTTGCCGTCTGAAAGCGCATCGACGTCGATCTCGATGGCGTCCGACAGATAGCGGTCGAACAAAAGCGGGTTCTCGCCGAGCACGGTATCGATTTGCCGGGTCTTGTCGTTTGGAAAACGTGCCTTGACCTCGGAGGGAACGAGGCCCGGAAGAGTATCCAGCAGATAGGCGTCCAACGCCGCTTTGTCGAAAATAATCGCCATCGCCCGCCCGCCCAGCACATAGGACGGACGCACAACAAGGGGAAGGCCGAGACCGGCGGCAACGAAGCGCGATTGCTCGACAGAATAGGCGATTCCGTTCATCGGCTGCTTCAGGCCGATCTTGTCGAGGAGCTGCTTGAAACGGTCGCGATCCTCGGCGAGATCGATCGAATCGACCGATGTCCCGAGAATAGGAATGCCCGCCTGTTCGAGCGCGTGCGCGAGTTTGAGCGGCGTCTGGCCGCCGAATTGCACGATCACCCCCTTGAGCTCTCCGGCCTCGCCTTCCTTGGCAAGGATTTCAAGGACGTCCTCGGCGGTCAGGGGTTCGAAATAGAGCCGGTCAGACGTGTCGTAATCGGTAGAGACGGTCTCAGGGTTGCAGTTGATCATGATCGTCTCGAAACCGGCCTCGCGCAGGGCGAAGCTCGCATGACAACAGCAATAGTCGAACTCGATGCCTTGCCCGATCCGGTTCGGACCGCCGCCCAGGACGACAATTTTCTTGCGCGCGCTCGGTTGCGATTCGCAAGCTGGGGCGGTACCAAAAGGCGGCGCGTAGGTCGAATACATGTAAGCCGAGGGTGAGGAAAATTCCGCCGCGCAAGTGTCGATTCGCTTGAACACCGGCCGCAGCCTTAGTTTTTTGCGCAGGCCGGACACCTCATTCTCCGTCACGCCCGCAAGGCACGAAAGGCGCGCGTCGGAAAAGCCTGCCGCCTTTAGCATCCTCAAATTGGTGGCATCGCTCGGCAAACCATGCGCGCGAACCTTTGCTTCGAGGGCGAGAATTTCTTCGACGCGCGCGACGAACCAGGGATCGATGCCGCAGGCCTCGCAAATTTCGTGCGCCGGCATGCCAAGGCGCAGCGCTTGGGCAACGACAAGCAGCCGGTCGGGCGTCGGGCGTCCCAAGGCGGCGCGCAACACATTCATGTCGTCGCCAAGCCCCAGCCCCTCTATTTCGATTTCGTCGAGACCATCCAGTCCGATGTCGAGCGAACGCAATCCTTTTTGCAGACTTTCGGCGAAGGTCCGGCCAATCGCCATGGTCTCGCCAACCGATTTCATAGCTGTTGTCAAGATCGGCTCCGCGCCGGGAAATTTTTCAAATGCGAAACGCGGGATTTTGGTCACGACATAGTCGATTGAGGGCTCGAAGGAAGCGGGCGTCGCGCCCCCGGTGATATCGTTGGCGATCTCGTCCAAGGTAAATCCAACCGCGAGTTTGGCGGCGACTTTGGCGATCGGAAAACCTGTTGCCTTGGAGGCCAGTGCCGAGGAGCGCGAAACGCGGGGGTTCATTTCGATCACGACCATGCGGCCGTCTTTTGGATTAACCGCGAATTGTACGTTGGAGCCGCCGGTCTCGATGCCGATCTCGCGCAACACCGCGAGCGCCGCGTCGCGCATGGTCTGATATTCCTTGTCGGTCAAGGTCAGCGCCGGGGCGACGGTGATCGAATCGCCAGTATGCACGCCCATCGGGTCGATGTTTTCGATCGAGCAGACGATGATGCAATTGTCCGCCATGTCGCGGACAACCTCCATTTCGAATTCCTTCCAGCCGAGCACGCTTTCCTCGACCAGAACCTCGTTCGTCGGCGAGGCATCGATTCCGCCCTCGATGATGTCGATATACTCGGCCTTGTTGTAGGCAATGCCGCCGCCGGTCCCGCCCATGGTAAAGGACGGCCTGATGATCGCGGGCAGGCCTATGTCTTCGAGGACAGCAAGCGCTTGCGGCAAGGTTTTGATCTGATGCGAGCGCGGCGTCGCTAGGCCGATACGGGCCATTGCCTCACGGAAAAGCTTGCGATCCTCGGCCATGTCAATCGCTGCGGCGCTGGCGCCGATCATTTCCACCGCGTATTTTTCGAGTACCCCCATTTTTTTCAAGGAGAGCGCGCAGTTGAGCGCGGTCTGGCCGCCCATGGTCGGCAACAGCGCAAAGCCGCCCGGAATGGCGTAGCGCTCCTTGACGATGATCTTGGCGACGATTTCCGGGGTGATCGGCTCAAGGTAAGTACGATCCGAGAAGTCCGGATCGGTCATGATGGTTGCCGGATTGGAATTGACGAGGACGATCCGGTATCCCTCTTCGCGCAAGGCTTTGCAGGCCTGGGTGCCGGAATAATCGAATTCGCACGCCTGGCCGATGATGATCGGCCCGGCCCCGATAATCAGAATCGTCGAAATATCCGTCCGCTTGGGCATTTGATCTCGTCAAAGCATACAAAAAAAGCCGCGCTTGGACTTGCGGCCCGAGCGTGCCTCATGACAGTGGCCGGAACCAACGTCGTTCTGGCCTGGTCTCCGTAGACCATTTTGTCGCCGCTGTGAACCGCGACCTGTTGGTGCTGGGTAAGGTCTCTCAGCGTTGGTGGAAATAAATCCAGGAAAAAATGTGTGGAGTGGAGCAAAATCATTTTTTCAAACCGGCGCGCATCAAGCTAGGCCAGCAGCGTGCCATGTTTGGTGAGTTCTGGTCCCAAAAAATTGGGAGGGTTACATAGTGACGTTCTTTACTGACGATCCAGATGTCAGTCCTGATTACAAAGCTATCAGGGATCGGGAACATTGTAAGCCGTACCGCGACTTCCTTGAGTATCTGTGGGCGCGGTACGATCCATCTGGAGACGGAAACGAGTGCTTCCTTGGGGACGCCAAGAAGAACTTCCGCCAGCGATTCTGGGAGATGTATCTTTTTTGTGCAATGGAGGAACGAGGAATCGCAGTGCAAAAAATAACGGATAAATGCGGAGGTCCCGACTTTTCCTTCGAGGCTGCCGGTAAGAAATATTGGGTGGAAGCGATTGTACCGGAGGCGGGAAATGGAAATGACAAAGTGCCATTTCCGGTCTTGGGAACTGCTAATTATGTGCCAGAAACTCTCATTAAGTTGAGATACACTAACGCGATCGACACAAAATTTAAGTATTGGTATGCGTGTATGAAAAAGAACATTGTAGAAGACGGCGACGGCTACATAATCGCAATTAATGGCAACGCAATACCGGATGCGGACTGCGACTGCGGATATCAATACGTTATTCAATCACTCTACCCAGTTGGGCCAATCACTCATAAAATTGATGCAAATTCTCTTGAGATTTCTGAACCTTATCTTCAATGGGAAGATAATGTAAAAAAGCAAAATGGTGTATTTATAACTACTGCGCCTTTTATAGACAAAAACTATTCCGCAATTTCTGCCGTCATACATAGCTTTGCTGGCCCAACAAGATACGCGTCGCCTCTTGGCCATGACTTCCTTCTGCTGCGTAACCCGTGCGCGCTACATCCTCTGCCTATCAGCTCGTTGTCTTGGTGCACTCAATATAGCTTCCAAGAAGGTGAGTTAACGCGAACGGAGCCAAGCGGCTAACTGGCTGCATGGTAGGCTGGGATAGTTGACTGGTAACGTCACCGCATTGCTCGGACGCCCAAAGGCGCGGCAAACATTATTTTCGCCGGATTTTCACGTCGAGATCTGGCACAACCTCCATCTGGATGCGTAAATCGAGCAACGCACCACTGAGCGTGTCGAACACATGCGCATCGTCGGTTACCCCCACGAAGATCACATGCACGACGGAATCGACAGTGGTTACCTTGCTCAGCTTTCCGCTTCCCTCCAACATCCGCTTTTCGATTGCATCAGCAAGAGCGCGTTCAACCTCGTGCACATCCGCCACAAGTGCCTCCTCTTCAAGCCCACGGTATATAAATAGCCTAATCCAATCGGTGCGGCTCGACCAAACGGATGTCAAGCCCAAGGCTTTGGCCCGGAGAATGTTCAGATTATGGCCCGGCGGGTTCATCGACCTCTGTATCACGAGAAATGTCGCGCTCGTCGATTAACCCGATCTTCGCAAAACCAGGCTCAGGCCGGTAGTTCGGCCACAAACAAAACTTGTGGCGGCGAACCTGCCCCTTTATGCTGGCCAAATGAGCATGGACATGAATGATCCTCCCCTCGGTCTTCGCCGCGACCCTGGCGGCCAAGACCGTGACGCAAAAGTCACGCGGCTGCGTGGCGAGGTGAGCGAATTTGAAAAATTTGCTTCCGCGCCGCCGCGCCGCCGCGGACTTCGCGCGGTACCGTTGCGCGTCATATTGCCCAATCTCGTCACCTTGCTGGCCCTGTGCATGGGCCTGACCGCCATCCGGTTTTCGATCGAGGGCCAGTTCGAAACCGCCGTCGTAGCGGTCATTGTCGCTGCTATTCTCGATGGATTGGACGGACGAATCGCGCGCGCGCTGCGCGGCACCTCAAGGTTTGGCGCCGAACTTGATTCTCTCGCTGATTTCGTCGCTTTCGGGGTCGCGCCGGCGCTCATTCTTTATTTCTGGGGCCTGCACGAAATAAAGAGTTTCGGCTGGTTCGCTGCGCTCGTTTTCGCGATTGCGGCTGCGCTGCGCCTCGCCCGCTTCAATGTCATGATCGACGATCCGGACCGGCCGCCTTGGCATGCGCATTTTTTCACCGGCATGCCCGCGCCGGCAGGCGCCATAGTCGGGCTTTTGCCGCTTTATCTCAATCTCTCGGTTCTCGCGGTTCCCAATATCCGTGCACTGGTTCCTTTCGAAATCGCCTATGTATTGAGTGTGGCCTTTTTGATGGCGAGCCGCATCCCGCATTTTTCTGGTAAAAGGATTGGCCGCGTACCCCGCGAATATGTGATTGCCGTCCTTTTCGGGATTGCCGCCTGCCTTCTCCTGCTTGCGACCTTTACGATGGAAATGTTGATCGGTCTGACCTTGGTTTATTTGGCGACCATCCCCTTAGCCATCCGCCGCTTCAACGCCTATGCGGCAGAGGACGCCGCGCGCCAGGCTAGCGCGGCAGGCCCTGGAGCGTCGCCGATCGCGGTAGAACGGAGATGACCGGCGGCATTTTGCCCGCCGCTCCGAATTCCCGCGTGCGAGTTCTGCCCTGATGATCTGTACATAAGCGTCATACGAGCTGGACTCAAAAGGCCGCGCGGCCAGTTCACAAAGGCACGTTTCTCGATTAGGGTCCGCACGGAAAGTGCCGCGGGGCCGGCGTGGAGCGACGGCGGTCTTAATTCAAGGAAACAAATGTCGAAGGAAGAATTGCTGGAATTTCCAGGGACAGTCGTCGAATTGCTCCCGAATGCGACCTTTCGCGTCAAGCTAGAAAACGAACACGAGATTATCGCGCACACCGCCGGAAAGATGCGCAAGAATCGAATCCGTGTTCTCACCGGCGACAAGGTCCTTGTGGAAATGACTCCCTATGACTTAACCAAGGGCCGCATTACCTACCGGTTCAAATGATCGAGATTTCGACAATGGATAGCCGCCGTGACCGGGGACGATAGGGCTTGGCGGCCAAAGCTCGTTTTGGCGTCCGCGTCCCCTAGGCGGCTCGAACTCCTGCAACAGATCGGCGTCGAACCGGACGCGCTTCTTCCAGTCGATCTCGATGAAACCCCACGCAAGACCGAGCTGCCGCGCAGTCTGGCGGCACGTCTGGCGCAAGAAAAGGTGAGCGCCGCCGCACGCATCGCATCAAGCCGGCCCGAGCTTGCCGGTGCCTATATCATCGGGGCCGACACGGTCGTTAGCGTCGGCCGCCGCATTCTCCCAAAATGCGAGATCGTAGCGGAGGCTGCGCAGTCTTTGCGCCTTTTGTCGGGCCGGGCGCACCGCATTCATACGGCCGTCTGCCTCATGACACCAAAAGGGCGCGCGCGCCACAAGCTGGTCGAGACGCGGCTACGCCTCAAACGGCTGTCAGCTGCCGAAATCGAAGCCTATCTCGGATCGGGCGAGTGGCGCGGCAAGGCTGGAGGCTATGCGATCCAGGGCCTTGCCGGCGCATTTGCACAAAAGCTGATTGGGTCCTATTCCGCGGTCGTCGGTTTGCCGCTTTACGAGACCATGTCGCTGCTTGCCGGCGAGGGGTTTCCGGCGCACATATCATGGTTAAATAGAGTTTAATCGGCCGTCCAATTCCAAGCACCAGCCAAACCATGTCGACCGCAAAAACGGAAAACCGGTTTGTTGAAAAACCGGACGAAGCACCCACCCGGCCATGTCCCGTTTGCGGCAAGCCCGCCGCTTTCATCAGCCGCCCGTTTTGCTCGAAACGCTGCGCGGACGTCGATCTTCACCGCTGGCTCACTGGGGTTTACACCATTCCGGCCGCTGATGAACCGGATGTGGAACTCGATGGCGGGGTCAAGCAGTAAGCGCCCCAAGATTTCGGGGCAGCAACGCAATCTGAATCATTTTCCGGAGCCCGCATGTTTTTTATCGCCTCGAAAATCTTCTGGTTCGTTGCCGAGCCGCTATCGCTAGCAATCTTCGTTGGCATTTTAGGGATAATTCTTGGGTTCACCCGCTTCGCGCGGTTGGGACGGGCTCTTATGGCTGGCGCGATCATCGCGCTTGCCGCCTGCTTGCTCACCCCGCTCGGAGCGTTTTTTCTGCAGCCCTTGGAA
Organism: Methylocella sp.; assembly: GCA_036560885.1. Lineage (GTDB taxonomy): Bacteria > Pseudomonadota > Alphaproteobacteria > Rhizobiales > Beijerinckiaceae > Methylocapsa. The sequence continues at coordinate 13,173 of DATBQJ010000061.1, read as the reverse complement.
GGGCGATTTCCGCCGCCGCCCGCCAACCTCCCAGAGCCTGCCGGGATAATCGTCCTTGGGGGCGCCGTGGATTCGGAAAGATCGGAAGCACGCGGCCAGTTTTCCCTGACTTCGGATGGCGGCCGTTTGACCACAGCGGTCGAGTTGGCCCGGCGCTATCCTGCCGCGCGGCTCGTCTTCACTGGCGGATTGGGTACGTTGCGAGGCGAAGGGCCGCCGGAGGCAACCAGCGTGCGAAAATTCTGGCTTTCGCTGGGCGTGCCGGAAGAGCGCATGATTTTTGAGGCGAAGTCCCGCAATACATGGGAAAATGCCGCCTTCACGCGCGATCTCGTCAAGCCGACGCCGGGCGAAACTTGGCTGCTCGTGACCTCGGCCTGGCACATGCCGCGTTCCGTCGGAATATTCCGGCATTTGGGTTTCAATGTAATACCTTATCCTGTTGCCTATCGCACCTATGGCGACGAACGGGATTTTCTGCTGCCCACCTTCGTGATCGACAAAGTCATTATGCTCGATTACAGCGTCCGCGAATGGATCGGTCTTTTGGCCTACCGGCTGGCAGGTAAGACAGACGCGCTGTTTCCCGCGCCTTGAGGGCGGCGAGAGTGATTCGAAAGCGGGAAGACGATGGAAGGCCATCGGCCCAGGCTTGGTTTTCCGGGCGCATCCGGTAAAAATTGCGCCAACCGCAACAAATTTCGCAGAAACAGCCGGCAGCGCCCATGAATCCCACGCTCGTCATCGCCAACAAGAACTATTCATCCTGGTCGTTCCGGCCGTGGATTTTGATGCGTCATTTCGGCATAGCGTTTGACGAGATCGTGGTGCCGCTGGGTCGCGACGCGACTAGGGTGGATATATTGCGCTACTCACCCTCCGGCAAATGCCCGGCGTTGCATGATAACGATGTCGTTGTCTGGGATTCGCTTGCAATCATCGAATACCTCGCCGAAGTCCATCCCCGGACCACAATCTGGCCCGCGTCGCGTGCGGCACGGGCGCAGGCGCGTTCGCTCGCCGCCGAAATGCATTCGGGCTTCATGGGCCTGCGCGCGCTGCTGCCGATGAACATGCGCCGCAAGGTCAAGAAACGCGAGCTGACCCCCGAGGCAAGCGCCGATGTCGCCCGTCTCGAACAGGCTTTTGGGCAGGCCCGCGGGAAGTTCGGCCAAGCTGGCGCCTTTCTTTTTGGCGATTTCTCGGCGGCCGATGCGATGTTCGCGCCGGTGGTCAATCGTCTGCATGTCTATGACGTGGCAGTCACGCCCGGCACGCGGGCGTATATGGATGCGATGATGGCGTTGCCTGCCTGGCAAGAATGGCGCGCGCAGGCGCAAGCGGAAACTTGGACCATCGACAAATATGAAATCGCCTGAGCGCGATGCGCCAGCGTGCCGGGTTCGCATATGGGGCGGGGCGTAGCCGGCACCTCGCCCCGGCACTGATGCCGAAAATGCTTGCCGTCGCGCTCCGCAAGTACGATCTATAGTAGATTATGAAAAAGTTTAACTCGCGAGGAGACAAGTGGGTCAACCAGGGGACAAAGGCGGCGTGATCGCGCCGAAGTCCAGCGCCAAATCGCAGATCGACGAATTTCTCGAGGCCGCGGCGAAACTGCCGGAGGCATCGGGCTCGGGGCGGGGCCGGCTAATCTTCGCGCTCGATGCCACGATGAGCCGGCAAGCCACTTGGGACATGGCGCAAAGCGTGCAAGGGCGGATGTTCGCGACGGCGGCGGCGCATGGCGGGCTCGATGTCCAGCTCGTCTATTACCGTGGGTTTTCCGAGTGCAAGGCGTCGCCCTTCGTGACCGGGGGACAGAGTTTGGCATCGCTTATGACCAAGATCGCTGTGGGCGCGGGCCAGACGCAGATCGAAAAGGTCTTGCGGCATGTCCTCCATGAAACGCGGAAAACTCCGGTCCGCGCCCTGGTCTTCGTTGGCGATGCGATGGAAGAGCGGCTCGACGTTCTGGCCGGGCTGGCCGCCGATATCGGGCTTTTGGGAGTGAAGGCCTTCGTGTTCCAAGAGGGGCGCGATAGTGTCGCTGAGCAGGCTTTCCGAAAAATCGCGCTGCTAACAGGGGGCGCTTACGCGGCTTTCGATTTATCCTCGCCCGAGCGGCTCGTCGGGCTTCTGACAGCCGCGGCCGCTTATGCCGCTGGAGGCCGCCGCGCGCTCGAATTCGAGGCGCGCGCGCGCGGTGCAGCGGCGGCGGATCACCTCTTGTCGCAAATGCGCTGAACCGGCGGCATGAAATGATCTATCTTCTCGGCGGAGTTTTCCTATTCTGGCTCGCGCTTGGCGCAGTTAAGGCGTTCGTGGCGGCGGATCCCCGCGCGCTCGCGCGCGTGATCAGGCGCGGCGGCGGCGGCGCGGCGCTTCTCGCGGCGGCGGTTTTATTGCTTCGAGGACGTTTCGACATGGCACTTGGGCTTGGCGGACTTGGCGTTTGGTTGCTTGGATGGCGCGGCGGGCCGCTGCCGCGGATGTTCAATTTTTCCAGTGGGTCAAGGACGCAAAAGGTTTCGTGCGTGCGCTCGGCGATGATCGAGATGGAGCTAGATCACGGCACGGGCAAAATGCGGGGGACGGTGCTGGCCGGGCCGGACGAAGGCAAATCACTGGACGCGATGACAAGGCCGCAGTGCGAAGCCCTCTATGACCTCTGTTGCCGCGACGATCCCGAAGGGGCGAGGCTGATGGAGGCTTATCTCGACCGCCGGTTTCCCGGATGGCGTACGGCAGCGCAGAACCAGCGCCACCCTGGGCGCGGACGCGCGGGACGCCGCGCCGGCACGATGACCGAGGAAGAAGCGTATGAAGTTTTGGGGCTTCAGAAAGGCGCTTCGGACGAAGAAGTCGCCCGTTCGCACCGTTCGCTGATGAAAAAATTGCATCCCGATCACGGGGGGTCGACGGATCTCGCGGCTCGTGTCAACGAAGCCAAGGATGTGCTGATGCGGCGTCATCAGTAGGCACCTGGTGGATAGCCTGGGAGGAGCCAGGCGCGGCGATTGCGGCACTTGCTTCAATTTTTCATTGCGAAACAGGAAAATCCTGAACGTTTGAGAGTTTTGCAGGCACGTTCGGCGCTGCCTTCCTCGAGGCCGGCGAAGCGTGCCCGGTAGAGCGTTTCGGAACCCTTCTGAACCTTCTCGGTAAAAGCTTGCGCGGTGGCGAGGGTTGTGCTGCCTTTCACTTTGGCGCGGGCAAGGAGTTCGGTCGCTTTGCTTATGTCGTCGGTCGCGCCGATTTGAATCATCCAGCCGCTTCGCGCCGCCGCCGGGCGGCGAACGCCGGCACCTTTGGCGTCGCCGCCTTGAGGCGACTCTTCAATCGCAGCGGCGATTTTATCGGTGGCATGGGCGCGACTGGAGTTTGCGCCCGTCGCGGAAGGTGTTGCGGTCGAGAGTTCTCTGCCGTGCCCTGGACGGCCCCGAGTAGTTGAACCATCGAGAATTGCTTGCTTCCCATCGTATTCGGCCAGGGCCACACGGGACGCGGCCGTTCCTGGTTTAGGCGCTCCGGAGACGAAGGCCGGGCGAGATTTTCCAGGCGGTACATCGGCATTAAGCGAAGCAATCTGGATCGGATCGACGGCATGATCGGGCCTTGAAGCGTCAGACGTGACGGCTAGCTTCGAATCGATCGTTTCCGGCAATTCAGTGCCGCGGAGGCTTGGGCCGGGCCTCTCCACGGCTTCCGCGAGACGACCATCGATATCGGTGCCGGATAACGTAGACGCTGTGCGGGCGGCCGCGCCGTTTTCGATCTCTTCTTCGATCAAATCCGCCATGATCTTGTCGCGGGCCCGCGCGCTTTTTCCGCCGAGGACGACAGCGACGATATAATGACCGCCGCGTTTTACCGAGGTCAGAAGATTGAAGCCGGAGGCGCTTGTATAGCCGGTCTTGATTCCGTCCATTCCCTCAACGCGGTCGAGGAGATGATTGTGGTTCGCGATCGTAGCACCGCGATAGGTGAAGGCGCGGGTTGCGAAATAGCGGTAATAGCGCGGGAAGCGCTCCTGAATCGCCCGCCCGAGAATTGCAAGATCATGCGCTGTCGTGACCTGTTCGTCATTTGGCAGGCCGGAGGCATTGGCAAAATGCGTGCTATTCATCCCAAGAGCATGCGCCTTCAGCGTCATAAGCCCGGCGAAACTCTGCTCGTCACCGGCGATGGTTTCGGCGATGGCGACCGCAATGTCGTTCGCGGAACGGGTGACGACCGCCTTGATCGCATCATCCACTTTGATCGCTTCGCCGGGACGCAGGCCGAGCTTGGTCGGCTTTTGCACGGACGCATGGGCGGAAACACGAATATCATTGTCGAGCCGCAGCCGCCCTTGTTCGAGTTGTTCGAACAAAAGGTAAAGTGTCATCACCTTGGTAATCGAGGCTGGGAAGCGCAACTCGTTTTCATTGCGGGCATAAAGCGTCCGGCCGGAATTTCCATCGACAACGATTGCAGCGATGTTCGATGTGTCGCCGCCCCCATGCGTATGGCGGGCGAGAACAGACTCCTTGTGATGCCGACGGCCTTCGAAATCGGTTTGCGACCAAGCATGGCGGTGGTGGCGCCAATGGCGGGCCTCGGCGGGCGGAGCAAGGAAGCTCGCCGCCGCCAGGACCAAACCGAGACCGGCCGCGGCCTCTTTGTTGCGGCAAAACGTCGCGAAAGACTTCAATATTTGCAACGTCCCCGGTCCTCGGCAGGCTGGCGTCATCGGGGCGCCGCCGGATAATCTCCCGGGAATGCTATTCTGGCGCGGTTACCGGTTGGTTAAGGCTCCGGTTCGAGGCGGCGGAATCGCTTTGGCGGTGCGAAAATGATGCGATGCAATATAATCTTGACAATCGTTGTGCGGTGCACTATTTGGATAACCGGCGAGGCAAATCTCGCTTTTTCAATGGTTCGGGCGTCCGGTAACCGGTGCGCCGACCATCAAGGATAAAGACATGACCCACACAAACGAGTTTGCGGACATCCAAAAATACGGCACGGAGCAGTTCGAGTCGGCGGCGGCGGCCACGACGCAGTTCACCAAGACGCTCCAGGCAATCGCCACTGAAACGGCCGATTATTCCAAGAAAGCCATGGAAATTAACTCTGCTTTCACGGAGAAGCTGCTCGGCGCGAAGTCCTACGAAAGCGCGGTCCAGATTCAGTCCGAATTTCTAAAGACTTCTTACGCGAGCTTTGTCGCACAGGCTACGAAAATAGGCGAACTTTACACCAATCTGGCCAAGGAGGCTTTCAAGCCAGTCGAAACTGCGGTCGCCAAGGTGTATAAGGGAAAGGTTTAGGCGTCACCGGAGCGGTGTTGGGTCTCTGGCGAACAGCGGTTGGCGACGCTCGAACCGCGTGGGGAGCAGGTGCAATTTCAAACCTGCAAATGGCGAAAGGCCAGGCTCTAGCCTGGCCTGGTTTATGCGGCAAAACGTCGCAACAGATGTCAACGCCTGCTGCGTCCCAACTGGTCGGTGGGCAGTCAGCCTTGCCGCGCCGCCGGAGGACATTCCACGGGATGTCTGCGAGTTGGGCTTTTATCGGTCCGTTAAGACCCCGGTTCGCGGCTGCGGCTGCGGTTTAGTTTGGATGGATAATGCAGCGCAACATTTACTTGACGTGATTTGTGCGATGCAGTAATTAAATTCCGGGCGAGGCAAATATACTCGCAATTTTAGCCGTATCCGCCAAGCGGGCGCCGGCGCACCAACGATCGAGGAAGTGACATGGCCTACGAATTTGAAGACATCCAAAAATACGGCAAGGAGCAGTTCGGTGCGGCTGCCGAGGCAACGACATCCTTCGCCAAGACTCTCCAAACTATCGCCACCGAAACCGCCGACTATTCCAAGAAGTCCATAGAGGCGAATTCCGCTTTTGTGGAAAAATTGCTCGGCGCCAAGTCCTACGACACAGCGATCCAGATCCAGTCCGAATTTTGGAAGACCTCCTATGCCAGCTTTGTCGCACAGGCGACGAAAATTGGCGATCTTTATTCCAGTCTGGCCAAGGAGGCGTTCAAGCCGGTCGAATCTGCGGTCAGCAAAATGTTCAACGGAAAGAACTAGGCTTAACCGGACTGGCCGGAAGATTCTGGCAATCACGCGACGAAAATTCGAACCGTCCGGAATAACCGCGATTTGATGCGCCGAGTTTGGAAGGGCCGGCCGCGGCCGAGCCTTTGAGTCTCGACTTGTATTTCGCAGACTAAATTATTCTTTTTACAGCAACGAAATATTGTATTCGCGCCGGCACGTGGGTTCTAGGCGTGTTGGCGTAGTTCCGCAAGTCTAACCTCTACGGAGGTTTCCGTCGCGGCAGAAGCGAAATGCAACGCATCATCGGCGAAGGGTATTGAAATGACCGAGACGAACGAAGACCCCCTAGATGCTGCCAAGGAAGAGCCCGTTGTTAAGCCTGGGGAAGACCATCCCGTGATGGAGACCAGGAAATCCTCCGTAGCCAAGACCAGAAAAGCGTCCGGGGCCGACACCCGCAAAGCTCTCGTGGCCGAAACCAGGGAAGATTATCCCGTGACGGAAACGAGCGGGGGTCATCCTGTGGTCGAAGATCGTCCTGTGGCCATGCATTTAGAAAATCTGCAAAAATTTGGAAAAGACGGAGTCGAGGGCGCGGCATCGGCGGCGAGTTCTTTTTCCGAAAGCTTGCAGATGTTTGCCGCCGAAACAAATGATTATTCGAAAAAGTCTTTGGAGAATGGCTCTGCGTTTCTCGAGAAACTGCGCCGCGCCAAATCCTTGGAAGGCGTCATTCAGATACAGACTGACTATGCAAAATCGGTTTGTGCAGAGTTCGTAGCGTATTTTGTGAAAATGAGCGATCTGTATTGCAACCTTTTCAAACGTGACTCGATACTAATCGAAAAAGGGGCGGCCAAGATCGAGGGCGCCAAGATATAGGTTTCAAATTATAGTTTTTAGTCCGCGGACTGATGTGCCATGACGGCGCCCCGGTCTCCGGCGAGAATTGAATTGCTTACGATATTCGCAAAATTGCAATTGACTGCGCATATGCGGGCAGCAATATTTTAACCATACGAAGTCACCGAAATTGAAAAGCCCGGCATTTGCCGGGCTTTTTGTTGCCAGGGCTTTCCGTTGCCCATGCGGCCGTCGCGTGTTTGTCCGCCGCGGCGGTATCGCCTTGTCGCATGAACGGCTTGAAAATCGTTGCTTTTGCCCAAAAACTCGTATGGCCCACGACGCGAACAGGGACTAAGATTAAGCGGTTGATTGAAACCCGCCGGCGGGGCCATCGTTTCTGGCTTGTCGGCAAAGGTTCGGCGCGGCATTCGCTTGAGATCCGCTCTTGCCGTCGCCGCCCGCCGAATAGTGTCGCGGACAATATTGAAGGGCGAGGTTTTGGTGCTGAGCGAAAAAGCTTTCCGGTTATCGCGGGATTGGGTTGAAAGCGTCGTGCGCACGATCGCGGCATTGCCGCCTTTGGCCGCTCGAGTTGTGGCCGCCAAAGACCCACGCCGAGACGGCGACGGCGGTTCTGGGCCAGGCACGGTTGTCATCACGCGCCCGAAGACCCAAATCCGGCATCCGAGCATGTACCGCGTCTTGCTCCTGAACGACGATTACACGCCGATGGAGTTTGTTGTTTCCGTGTTGAAAAAATATTTCAATAAGGGTCCCGAAGAGGCGAAGCGGATCATGCTACACGTACATCAACATGGGGTCGGCGAATGCGGTGTCTTTACTTACGAAATCGCCGAGACGAAGGTTACGCAGGTCATGGATCACGCCCGCAAGCATCAGCACCCCCTGCAGTGCATCATGGAAAAAAAATGAGAGGTTGGAGCCAATGCCGTCCTTCTCCCGCAATCTCGAACAATCGCTGCACCGGGCCTTGGCAATCGCCAACGAGCGGCGTCACGAATATGCCACGCTCGAACATCTGCTGTTCAGTTTGACCGACGACGGGGACGCCGCCGCGGTCCTGCGCGCCTGTTCGGTCGATCTTGATCTGTTGAAAAAGAATCTTCGCGAATACATCGACCAGGAGCTGGACAATCTGGTGAGCGATGACCGGGAGGATGCCAAGCCGACGGCGGGATTTCAACGCGTCATCCAGCGGGCGGTCATTCATGTTCAGTCTTCGGGGCGGGAAGAGGTCACCGGCGCCAATGTCCTCGTCGCGATTTTTGCCGAACGCGAGAGCCACGCCGCCTATTTCCTGCAAGAGCAGGACATGACCAGGTACGACGCGGTCAATTACATCAGCCACGGAATAGCCAAACGGCCGGGCCTTTCCGATTCCCGGAGGGTACCGCGCGGCACCGACGAGGAGGCCGAGGCGCGCGAAGCAAAGGACGCGAAGGAAAACGGCGAGTCGAAGAAAAAGGAAGGTGCGCTGGATGCCTACTGCATCAACCTCAACAAGAAGGCGCGGGATGGGCGGATCGATCCTCTGATCGGGCGCGAAGCGGAAGTCCAGCGCACCATTCAGGTCCTGTGCCGCCGCCACAAGAACAACCCTCTGCTGGTCGGAGATCCGGGTGTAGGCAAGACGGCGATCGCCGAAGGTCTCGCTCGAAAGATCGTCATGGGCGACGTGCCGGAAGTCCTCGCCGAGGCGACAGTTTTCGCGCTCGACATGGGTACGCTTCTCGCGGGCACTCGCTACCGGGGCGATTTCGAGGAGCGCCTGAAACAAGTGATGAAGGAAATCGAAAATCACAAAAAGGCTATTCTTTTCATCGACGAGATTCACACTGTGATCGGAGCCGGGGCAACGTCGGGCGGTGCCATGGATGCGTCGAATCTTTTGAAGCCCGCCCTGGCGCAAGGCGTGCTGCGCTGCATCGGTTCGACGACCTACAAGGAGTACCGGCAATATTTCGAAAAGGATCGCGCCCTCGTGCGCCGCTTCCAGAAGATCGATATCAACGAACCCTCGATTTCCGACGCTGTCGAAATCATGAAGGGGCTGAAACCCTACTTCGAGGAGTTCCACAAACTTCGCTACACCAATGAAGCCGTAAAGGCGGCAGTGGAACTTTCGGCGCGCTATATCAATGACCGCAAATTGCCGGACAAGGCGATCGACGTGATCGACGAGACCGGGGCCAGCCAAATGCTGCTCCCGGAACCGAAGCGGAAAAAGACAATCGGCATCAAGGAAATCGAGACGACCATTGCAACGATGGCGCGGATTCCTCCCAAGACCGTTTCCAAGGACGACGCCGAGGTTCTCGAACATCTGACAGAGACTCTGGAGCGCGTCGTCTATGGCCAGAACGACGCGATCGTGGCATTGACATCGGCGATCAAACTGGCCCGCGCCGGGTTGCGCGACGGCGAAAAGCCCATCGGAAGCTATCTCTTCTCGGGGCCGACTGGAGTTGGCAAAACCGAGGCCGCCCGTCAGCTCGCGGTCAGCCTCGGCGTCGAGCTCATTCGCTTCGACATGTCAGAATATATGGAGCGCCACACCGTATCAAGGCTTATCGGCGCGCCTCCCGGCTATGTCGGCTTCGATCAAGGCGGACTGCTTACCGATGCGGTCGATCAGCATCCCCATTGTGTCCTGCTGCTCGATGAGATCGAAAAGGCCCATCCCGATCTCTATAATATTCTCTTGCAGGTCATGGATCACGGCAAACTCACCGATCATAGCGGTAAACCGATCGATTTTCGTAACGTCATCTTGATCATGACGACAAATGCCGGCGCTTCCGACATGCAGCGCGCCGCCTACGGTTTCACTCGCACGAAGCGCGAAGGCGAGGATTTGGAGGCGATCAACCGGATGTTTGCGCCGGAATTCCGCAACCGTCTCGACGCGGTCGTGACATTCAGGCATCTGCCGGCCGAGGTCATCGCCAAGGTCGTCGACAAATTCATCATGCAGCTCGAGGCCCAGCTCGCGGACCGCAATGTCGCGATCGAACTCACTGACGAGGCGCGCAATTGGCTGGTCGAACATGGTTACGACGAGCAAATGGGCGCGCGGCCGATGGCGCGCGTGATCCAATCTGCGATCAAGACGCCGCTTGCCGATGAAGTGTTGTTCGGCCGGTTGAAAAACGGTGGCACGGTGCGGGTTGTCGTCACCGCGGAAGACGATGGAATCAAGAAATTGGGCTTTGTCTTTCCCGAAGGCCCGGTGTTGCCGCGCCCAGAGCGCGACATCGTCGAAGCTGGCAAAAAACGTGTGCGCCCGGAACCCGAAGTGCGCCGCGCGAAACGCCGCCTCAAGGGCGAGGAGGGAGACGAAGAGCCAGACGAGGACACGCCGGGCGGCGACGAGACCGAAACCGTTGGCAGAGATGAGGAGCCAGATCTGCAGCGCTGACGCTGGCGGAATGTGCGAAATTGCTGGGCAGCGGAGGGTAATCTTCCCGGCAAGTGCGGCTTTACATCACTTTATGCCTTCAAAATGCCTTCAAGACACCGGGTTTGGAAAGATCAGGTCCACTTCGTTCATGCCGGGGTTGGACTGGTCCTGTCGAACATAAAGGCGCTCGCGGAGAAATAGAGATGGCCGACATTGTGCTCATCACTCCCCGTTTTGAGGCGAGCTATTGGGGCATGGAGCACGCCCTTCAGCTATTTGCCAAGCTTGGCAAGCGCGCCAATATGCCGGTTTCAGCCTTGCCCTTGCTTGCGGCTCTGACGCCCGCGGAGCACAAAATCACTTTGATCGATGAGAATGTCGAAGAAATCGATTTTGCTCTTTGTGCCAAGGCCGACATCGTCGGCGTTACAGGAATGACGGTGCAGAGATTCCGGATGACGGAAATTCTCAAGGAATTGAAAGGCCGAGGCTGCTTCACGGTCGTCGGCGGTCCGTGGGTCAGCGTGCAGGAGGATTATTTCGGTGCGTTGGCTGACGCCATTTTTGTGGGGGAAGCCGAAGAGACATGGCCGCAATTTCTTGCCGATTGGGCCGAACAGAAACATGTCGCGCGGTACGAGCAGGCAGAGCGCACCGACATGAGCAAGGTGCCGCCGCCTCGCTACGACCTTTTGAAGATGAACTCTTATGTCGTCGCGCCGGTCCAGTTCTCGCGCGGCTGCCCATTCACCTGCGAGTTTTGCGACATCATTGTAACCTTCGGCCGGCGTCCGCGTCTCAAGACGGTACCTCAGATTATTGCCGAACTGGAGGCGATTCGCCGTACCAGATCTGTGAATGCCGCCTTCATCGTCGATGACAATCTGATTGGCAACAAGAAGGCGATCAAACAAGTTTTACGCGAAGTGATCGTCTGGCAGAAGACGCATGACTATCCGATGACTTTTTTTACCGAAGCTTCGCTCGATCTAGCGGACGACGCGGAGCTTCTAACTCTTATGGACGAGGCAAATGTCCGTTCTGTCTTTGTCGGGATCGAAACCCCGAACGAGGATTCACTGCGTGAAACCGGCAAGCTACAAAACCTTCGCGGTAAGAACCGTACCATGGCTGAAAAGGTCCACGCCATCCAGGCCTATGGAATCGAGGTTTGGAGCGGGATGATCGTTGGTTTCGACAATGACGGCCCCGACATTTTCGATCGGCAGATCCGTTTCGTCGAGCAAGCCCGCGTCGTTCATACCTCAGTCGGAATGCTCTCCGCGATCCCTAAGACGCCCCTTTATGATAGGCTGGCCAAAGAGGACAGGATCGATCCTGCAGATCGCACGCCTTACGGAACGAATGTCATTCCTCTCGGTATGGACCGCGACACATTGCGGGAAGGATATTTGCGGGTCCTGCGCGCTCTTTACAATCCCAATGCCTATTTCGCTCGGTTGGATTCGCTCTATCTCGAAGGCGGCCTGGGAGCAAGCACCTCCCGTGATGCACTATTGCGCCGGCAACCTGTCCGCCGGTTCATCCTCAAGTTGGAAGCGCTGATTTACCTTGGCGTCATATTTTTCAGGCTGCAGACCGCTGTCGATGAAGCCGATCTTCGCCGCCATTACCGGCGCGCCATTTTCAAAGTGCTGCAGCGGCGTCCCGATCCGTTTGTGCTGCAAGCTTATGCCTTGAAGGCAGTCTTTCATTATCATTATCATAAGCTCATCTCGGTTATGGGTGCCGACGGGCATTTGCTCAATATTTTCTGATTGTTGAGTCGCTAATTTTGCCGCGCGCGGTAAAGGATAACAATTTTTGTTCGTGCGGCATAGTCAATTGGTGCTTAGTCCGTTTCAATCGCCGCCGCCGCCGCCGCGATTTTCTTGGCAAAACCGCCGAGCAACTCGGGTTTTTCCTGCGCACCCGTGTGAGGACGCAGCTCCACGCCGTTCCAACGCGGAAGGACGTGGAAATGCAGATGGAACACGACTTGGCCGCCGGCCGGCTCGTTATATTGAAGGATCGTGATCCCATCGGCCGCGAGCGCCGATTTGACAGCAAGTGCGATTTTTTGCACGCGCGCGACGAGCTTTCCTAGAATCGCCGGATCGGCGTCGAGGATATTGCGCGAGGGCGTTTTGGGCAGCACCAGCACATGGCCGTCCGCGCGGGGCATGATGTCCATGAACGCCAGAGCCACATCGTCCTCATAGACCTTGTAACACGGCAATTCGCCGCGCAGGATTTTCGCGAAAATATTGGTCTCGTCATAGGCCGGTGCAGGCATCGGTGCGCTCCTTCATGGCTTCGATATTCGATGTGAACCGTGCCCGGAATAAATCAAAACCCCTTTTTAAAGGGTTCGAGTTCGCCATAGTCGCGGAGCGCCTCGTCGATATGCATGCGCTCTCTTTGGAGATATTCGTCGATCGCTCTTGCAAATCGCTTGTCCCCTATGTCGTGCGCCGAAAAGGTTGCGACCGCGCGATAGCCCCGCGCTAGCTTATGTTCTCCTTGCGCGCCCGCTTCGACCCGCGATAGGCCATTCGCAATCGCGAATTCGATTGCCTGATAATAGCAGATCTCAAAATGCAGGAACGGGTGATCCTCGATGGCCCCCCAATTGCGCCCGTAGAGCGCGTCTCGCCCTAGAAAATTAACCGCGCCCGCGATGTAGCGGCCGTTGCGCTTGGCCATGACGAGGAGAATATGATCGCGCATCGACGCGCCCACTTGCGAAAAAAATGCGCGGTTGAGATAGGGCATCCCCCATTTGCGCGCGCCGGTATCCATGTAGAAAAGAAAAAATGCGTCCCAATGGGTTTCCGAAATATCGGCGCC
>DATBQJ010000060.1:0-2416 GCA_036560885.1 Methylocella sp. | reverse complement strand
TGCGCACAAACCTGATGCACCGAAAAGACTTCACCCGCCTGAAGCAATTCCAAAAACCGCCACCGCTCGACTCGCGGCAGCTCTCGCTAAACTGGAGCTCAACATGAACCGGACAGCCGTGGGTCAAGCCCGGCCATGACGGCGGGGAGTGACGGGTCAATCTCTTCGAGACCTTGGTATAAGCTTGCTCATTTTGCCGCGCGTGCCTGTGGACAAGATCCGCAAATTTCTCGATGTGAGCAATTCCGCACAGCCTTCACCGTGGAGTGGGCGTAGTTTTGTCGGAAGCTCAGACACAATCAATAGTTCACAGCGAAACCTTCACGTTTAAAGATATGAAGGTAACGGTCAAAGATTGATTGCAACGGTGGGGCGGTGACCGCATTTACGCTCCCGCGCCGGCCGGGAGCGCCCGCCGATCCTCCCCGGCGGGCGCTTTTTGTGTCCAGCGTCTATTGATGGGCCGGCCGTAGAGTTTGTCGCGGGATTTTGAGCCAGGATTACCAGATATTCGCAGCGGAGCTACGTCTTAAACTCGACGACGCCGAGAGAAGAAACTAAAAGCAGGGTCGTGTCCCCAGTGGGGTGTAGCAGCTCGGGAGCACGACGCTCGCGAAGCGCGCTTTTCACGTCGCCGTGAGCCGAGCGAGCGGTTTGCGGCGGTCATCGGCGATGCTCCGGTAAGGTTAGGTTGCCAATCTCAACGCAACCGAGGAACCACGATGGCCAACGAGATTATAAACCATCGCGCACTCCCGGAGCAGACCCCCGATTCTGTCACTTCGCGCGAGATGATTGGTTTTGCCGCGCAGCGGCTGAGCGAAGACGCAATCGTCAGACTGTCCGCCGCAACCGCCTGACCAACCCCGCCATCGCTGGTGAACGCGGTGATCGCCCCACGCCAATTATACCACGCCCAGGGACACGATTTTATCTACCTTATCTCTTTATCAAAGTGGGAGCGCGCAATCGTCTTTGTAAAACGAATGCCGTCAAACCCATGCGTCACGGAATTTGTGCGTTAGGGCCGCCTTGTTTTAGCCTTTGCTACCGGCCGTTGGCGGGGCGGCAACTCCGGTCACGATTGATGCGCGGCACGCCGTGACGGCGCGAGTCCGTCGTATCTGGAGCCAGGCGGGCGTGTCTCAGTCCGTCATCTGAATGATATCGCGCACCATGGGGAAAACTTCGTTGTTCCAGCGCCGGCCGCTGAAGACGCCGTAATGGCCAACCCCCGTCTGCACATGGTGCATTTTCCGGTATTGCCGCAATCCCGTGCAAAGGTCCTGCGCGGCGAGGGTTTGGCCAAGGCCGCAAATATCGTCCCGCTCGCCTTCGATGGTTAACAGCGCGGTGCGCCTGATGGCGCCCGGATTGACCGGGCGGCCATGCACTTCGAGCTTGCCGAGGGGTAGAGCGTGGTCTTGGAAGATCAATTTCACCGTTTCGAGAAAGAACTCGGCTGGCAAGTCCATGACTGCGAAATATTCCTCGTAGAATGATTGTATAAACTGGAATTTCGACTGATCGTCTGCCGCCCGCGCCTCCACCAAATCCTTGAACGAGCGAAGATGACGTTCGAGATTCATGTTCATGAACGCTGCGAGCTGCATGAAACCTGGATAGACTTCCCGGCCGGCGCCCTTATAAGCATCGGGAACTTCGGCGATCAGATTGCGCTCGAACCAATTTATCGGCTTTTGCATGGCCAAGTCGTTGACCTTGGTCGGGTTGATGCGCGTGTCGATCGGGCCCGCCATCAAGGTCATGCTGCGGGGCTGCGCCGCATCGTTGTCTTCCGCCATCAACGCCGCGGCGGCGAGGACGGCGACGCAGGGCTGGCAGACCGCGACCACATGGGCGCCCGGCCCCATCACCCGCAGGAATTTAATCAAATGGTCAACGAAGGCGCTGAAATCAAAGGAGCCGTCTGTTAGGGGCACATCGCGAATGTTATGCCAGTCGGTAACATAGACGTCGTGGCTGAGTAACATTGTCTTGACCATCGCGCGCAACAATGTCGCGAAGTGACCCGACATCGGCGCGACCAAGAGAACCCGGGGCTGGCCCGCCCCGGTTGCCTTCTTGAAGCGCAGAAGCGTGGCGAAGGGAGTCGAAAGGACCGCCTCCTCTGTCACCGGAATAAGCTGATTGCCGGCCGGGATGGATTCGATCCCAAAAGGGAGCCGGGCGTGGATTACGGTCAGATTGGCGAAGGTTTCCAGGACTCCCGCGAGAGTACGGAGTGGCCAATCCTGCCCCAGTGGAGGCCAAGGAAAGCGCAACGCCGATCCGGCGGCGGCGGCAAGCGGCCGGACCTGATCGAGAAAATTCGCCTGGGTTCGATAGGCTTGATAAATCATCGAAGGCACTTCTTCATGGCCGGAGGAAAATTCGCCTTGCGCGCGGCGTCCTT
>DATBQJ010000059.1:0-9090 GCA_036560885.1 Methylocella sp. | reverse complement strand
CCGAGATGGCGCTCCGGCAGATTGATTTTTTCATTGCGTGGCAAGGCCCCTAAGACCGGAAGTCCGACCGCCTCGATGGCTTCGCTCACGAGCTGGCGATGGCGCTGGCTAGCCACCCGGTTCAAAACCACCCCGGCAATTTTTATGCGCGGGTCGTAGCTGGCGCAGCCTTGCACGAGCGCCGCCGCTGTTTGCGATTGTCCGCTAGAGTCGAGTACGAGCAGGACCGGCCAGCCGAGCGCCGCCGCGACATCGGCGGACGAACCGGTCCGGCCAGGCTCTCCCGCTACGCCGTCGAAAAGCCCCATAACGCCTTCGCAAATAATGAGTTCGCAAGCCTCGCCCGCGGCAACGGCCAGCCCAGCGAGCAGCGCCGGAGTCATCGCCCAACTGTCCAGATTGAAGCTTGGATTACCCGTTGCAGCGGCATGAAATGCCGGATCGATATAATCCGGACCGCATTTGGCGCCGGCCACAGCGAGGCCCGCGTTCCGGTAAGAGCGCAGCAGACCAAGGGTCAGCATGGTCTTGCCGCTGCCCGAACGCGGCGCGGCAATCACAAGGCCGCGTGCTAGAATGTTTCCGTCACAGTCGGCGGGTTTCACGAGAAGGCGTTTCCGTTTCAATGAGCGAAGGCGAGGAGCGCCCTTCCGGCAAGGCGAATTTGCGGAAGGGCTGGACGACCGGCGCCTGCGCCGCAGCCGCCGCGCGGGCGGCCTATGAGGCGCTCGTTTCCGGCGAATTTCCCGGTACCGTCGCGATCGCCTTGCCGGGTGGCGCGCGGCCGTCCTTCACGCTGGCTCTCAAGGAATTTGGAGAGGGTTTTGCGCGTGCGGGAATCATCAAGGATGCGGGCGACGATCCCGACGTCACACATGGCGCACTGGTGATCGCGCGCGTGTCGCATGGCCGAGCCGGATCGGGCGTGGTGTTTCGCGCCGGAGAGGGAGTTGGCACAATTACCCGCGCAGGACTGCCGCTGCCGCCAGGGGAGCCCGCTATCAATCCGGCGCCCCGCCGGATGATCAAGGCCGCGATCAGCGAGGTCGCGCAGCTTTATGGTGTTGCCGGAGATGCGACCGTCGAAATCTCGATTCCAGGCGGCGAAGAAATCGCACAGCGAACGCTGAACGGGCGGCTCGGCATCGTCGGCGGCCTCTCGATTCTGGGCACGACGGGGATTGTCGTGCCATATTCCTGCGCCGCATGGATCGACACGATTCATCGCGGGATCGATGTCGCCCGCGCCGCCGGGCTTTCCCATATCGCCGGATCTACCGGCTCGACTTCGGAAGCGGCGATCAAGGCGCTGCATGGATTGCCGGACATCGCGCTGATCGAGATGGGCGATTTTGTAGGCGGCATGTTGAAATATTTGCGCGCGCACGAGGTCGCCAAAGTGACGATCGCCGGAGGCTTTGCCAAAATGACCAAGCTCGGCCAAGGCCTTCTTGATCTCCATTCGCGTCGTGGCGAAGTCGATTTTTCCTGGCTCGCGGCGCGCTGCGCGGAGGCTGGCGCCGGCGACCAACTCATCGCGCGGGCAAAGAGTGCGAATAGCGCCAGGGAAGTTTTGGATCTCGCCGGTGCGGCAGGATTCAACCTCACGGCACTGGTCGCGGAGGCCGCGTGGCGCACGGCAGCGAAGGTATTGCACGGCAGCGGCATCGCGCTGGAAATTGCGGTTTTCGATCGCGATGGCCATCTTCTCACGCGAACGCCGTTCCGCCGCGTTCATTGAGGCTTGCCCCGGAAACGGCGCTGGTAGTCTTTATCATAGAGCGCACTTCCGCGAAAATCGCCGCGCGCCAAAACCTGCCCGACGAGGATCAGCGCGGTGCGCTCCATGGGTGTCTCCGCGACCATTCCCGCGATGGTCGCGAGCGTGCCCCGGAGAATTGTTTGATCGGGCCAGGAAGCGCGAAACACGATCGCAACCGGGCAATCGGCGCCATAATGCGGCATCAATTCGGCCGCGATCCGCTCGATTGCATGGATCGAAAGATGAATGGCGAGCGTCGTCCGCGTGGCGGCAAAAGTTTTAAGCTGTTCATGTGCCGGCATCGATGATGCGCGTCCCTGGGTGCGCGTCAAAACCAGGGATTGCGCCACCTCCGGCAGAGTGAGTTCGACGCCCAGAGCGGCGGCGGCGGCAGCGTATGCCGGAACGCCGGGCGTGATCGTATAGGGAATGGCGAGCCGATCGAGCACGCGGATTTGTTCGCCCAGCGCGCTCCATATCGATAGGTCGCCCGAATGCAGGCGCGCTACATCCTCATTCTCGCGATGCGCGCGCGAAAATTCGGCCCCGATCTCATCGAGGCTCATCGGCGCCGTATCGACGATGCGGGCGCCCTTGGGACAATGTTCGAGCAGCGCACGCGGCACGAGCGAGCCAGCGAAGAGACAAACGGGCGAACGGGCGATCAGATCGCGCCCGCGCAAAGTAATCAGATCTGGGGCACCGGGCCCCGCGCCGATGAAGTGAACGGTCATGGCTCTCTTGCGCCCGCGATCGCGCAGCTTGCGCCCCCATCGCTCATGCGTGCGACGAGCAGCACGGACGACGGCCCCGCGCCGGCGAGCGCGGCGGCCTCCGCGATCGATGGAAGTCCGAACATCGCCGTCACTCTTGGCGAGTTCGTAGCGGCGCGTAAAGAGGCGTCCTGCAAAACTTGGGGCTCGAGATAGACGAGCGGCAGGCCAAGCGCTTTTGCCGCGTCCGCGAGGCCCGCCTCGCTCCTCTTGGCTTCGTGCGTGAAAAGGGTCGCCGGCGCGCCCGCGCAGGACGCCACCACGATGGCGCGTTTGACAAGCGCGGCGATGGCGTCGCTGGAGCAGCCTCTTTTGCAGCCGATGCCGATCGCGACAGTGGTCTTGCCGGCATCATCGGAGCGCTCAAGCTTATTTTCCCCGCGCATGTCAATTAACGGAATGAGAGAACGATCACTTTGACTCCATGACCTGATTGAGACACTCTGCCGCCACTGCGAGCACTTACTCGTGGTGGGCAGCCGCCAGCCGTGCGTTAGGCGGTGTCTTTTGGCCGCGACCCTCAATAAGCCTTGTAGGGCAGAAACTTGCCTGACATGACGACTTTGACGCGGTCGCCCTTGGGGTCCGCCTCGCGGCTGATATCCATCGAAAAATCGATCGCGCTCATAATCCCGTCGCCGAACTCCTCATGGATCAATTCCTTGATCGTGGTACCATAAACGGCAACGATCTCGTACCACCGGTAGATCAGCGGATCGGCCGGCACGGCGGTTGGCAGAGACCCCTTGTGTGGCGCGATCTGGAGCCAGGCGACCGCCTCATCGGACAGTCCGAAGATAGCGCCGATCTTCTCCGCCTGCGCCTTGTTGAAAGCCATCTGACCAAGGCATCCGGCCGTCGTCCATTCCTTGCTCTGGCCGATCGCCGTGGCAACGCTGGTCCAGTCTATGTTCTTTTGGACCTTGGCTGCGCGGATCATGCGCGTCACTTCACTGCGATCGGTAATCATGGAAAATCTCCGTGGATTGAAGGCCCCCCAATATGGGAGGGTGTTGCGGCGATCCTACAGGGCGCCGTCGCGGCATCCAAATACGCCGCACGCCCTCGGATGGTCAGAGCGTGGGGGCGCGGGGCTATCTTCCCGCGAAGAATTTTGAGCGGAAAACTGGTGCTGCGAGAGAGGATTGAACTCTCGACCTCTCCCTTACCAAGGGAGTGCTATACCACTGAGCTACCGCAGCGCTCGCCGGCGAGATTTTTTGATTTTCCGGAGAGTGGGCGTATGTCGTATAGGCCCGGTTTTCAGGCAAGAGGGCGGGTTTGAAAGCCGCACCCGCAGGCCTTTTTTGATCAAGGCATTTTTGATGAGGCCGACCAACCATGTTGGCCGAACATGTGCTTTCGGCGCTGCGGCGGCTTGCTGACCGTTCTCGGGCATGCGGTCTCGCGCGACAAAGGTCTCATTCGGCAAAACAACAGTGGTCGGAGTGAGAGGATTCGAACCTCCGGCCCCCTCGTCCCGAACGAGGTGCGCTACCAGGCTGCGCTACACTCCGCCGCGCCGCCGGACCACTTTTCCGGCCGCATCTTGCTGGGCGGTTCTTATAACGGCGCGTAGGTGTGCCGGCAAGCCCATTACAGCGATAGCCTGGCGCCGGCGGGCCTCAGCCCGCCCCTTGCCTCGAAAGCGGGCCTATGCGACATACGCCCGCGCTCCGGAATATCAAAAAGCCGCTCGGGCGAGAGCTGCGGTAGCTCAGTGGTAGAGCACTCCCTTGGTAAGGGAGAGGTCGAGAGTTCAATCCTCTCTCGCAGCACCATAACTTTCAATTAATTATGGTATTTAGATTGGCGCGCGCCCAGCAATATATGTGGCGGCCGGGAAGCTATGGGTTGATCGACCCTAAACCCCAGGGCGATGTGCTGAATGGCTTGAACTGGTTGCGAAACAGGAACATTCTGATTCGAACAAGGCTTCCTGATTCGGGGAGGCTTTAGGCGATGCAGTTGACGACGATTTTGCGGCAGGTTCCGGACCCGCGCGGCAAGTAGGGGCAACAGTGCAAGCTGCGCTCGATCCTCGGCCTGATCGCCGTATCGCTGTTGTGCGGGCGGCGCCCCATGAAGGCGGCGTTTCTTCTCGGACGCAGTATGAGCCGGCGCCAGAAAACGCAATTCGGTTTGGTTCGCGGATCGACGCCTTGTCATGCGACGGTGACCGAAACCCTTCGCATCATCGACGCGCGCGCTGCCCGGTGTCCTTGGCGCTCTGTATCTCGAGGAGAACGAAAACGCGCGTCATATCGCCATCGACGGCAAGACAATGCGGGCAAGCAAAGACGGCGTAGGCAAGGCCGAACAAATGCTTTCAACGTTCTGCGGCGGCTTCCAGACTGTTCTCAGGCATGTGGCCTCGCGCGGCAAAGGCTTCGAAAGTCCCGGCGCGCTGAGGCTCTTGGAGCGGCTCGACCTGAAAGGCAACATCGTCACCGGCGACGCGATCTTCTGTCAAATATCGACACCGCGCTATTCGCCTCTTCTCAGATTTTCACTGAATCGCCCTGTGGCCCCTTGAGCTTACCTTGCCGTTTATCTATATTTGCGGCTACCCTCCCGTTCAGCTTTTTCAGAGGTTGCGATGAGTTCACCAACGAAACGCTCAGAAAACGGGGTACCCCTTGGCCGGATACTCATCATCCTCAGTCTCTTCGCCTTCCCTGGCCTCATCTACTTAGGGGTCCGGCATCTCGGCGACAGGATCAAAGTCGTCGACATCCCGATCGTTGGGGAATGGCAAGCTCCCGGCAAGACTTGGCGCATCGTGTTTCGCCCCGACAAGACGCTGGTGAGTTCCGACAATCCGTCGCAAGAAGGGACTTCGGCACCCGGCACCTACTCGGTGGATTATTACGGCACCCTGTGGGTAAAGCTGAAGAACGGCAAGGTCTACTCGGCGGCCTTAGCAGCGGAGTATCCCACCCGGTTCGACCTCATTGAATCCGAAACTCTCGTGCCGACCATGTTCGAAAAGGTGCTGCCTCCAAAGCCAACGCAGCCGGATTCGCAAAAGGAATCCCCCGGCTAAGGCGGGCCCTTAAATCTCGTGGTCCGCAAGGGTAACGCCAAGCAATTGGACGGTCCGATTAAGCCGAAGACATGCATCGAGCCAATTCGAGTAACGGCGGCGCGCGCTCCAACTGCGGCCCGTCGTCCGCGGTCCGGCAGTTTTTGCACCGGCTTCTTCTTCGCGACCCTGCCTACCACGTAACAGCGCATCTCACCGATAGTCCCGCAGGTCGGCTCCGCGAATTGATTCCGCCTCGATGGACCCCATCGTTAGCACGCATTTTCCAGTTGTCAGCCCGGACTGAACATCGCGATGTGCCAGACCAGCTTGTTCAAGCGGGTAGCACCGCGTCTCCAGCGGGACCAATTTTCCTTCATCGAATTCCGTCAGCAAATTGTGCATGATCCGGTCGAGGAGGGAGACCTCGTCGAATAAATAACACAAATTGAAACCCATGACGCTCTTGTTTTCATTGGCGAGCTGCAGAGCCCCAATACGAGGCAGGAGCGCATAGCGTACCATGGCCGTTAATGCGCCAGTCAGCTTTCCGCTGCGCGGCAGAATACCGTGCGCCCCATATGCGACCAGCCGCCCCATTGGCGCCAGCAATTGCAAGCTCTGACGCAAACTTAGCCCGTTCGCATCGAACACGGCCTGGTACCCATCCGGCGCGTAATGGCGAGCTGCCGCGAACCTATTCTCGCCCGATGCGTCGATAACCGCATCCGCGCCCGCATCGATTGCCGCTTGCAGCTTATGGGAAGACCCGACGACGCCCACGGTATGGACGCCCCTCAGGCGAGCGAGCTGCAGCAACGCCCCGCCAACGCCGCCTGCGGCGGAGTGAACGAGCACGGTGCTTCCCGGCCGAGGCGCCGCAAGCTCGTCCAACGCATATGCCGCCGTGAGAAACACGACGGCGATCCCGGCAGCCTGCGGAGGCGTCAGCCGGCTGGGACAAGCGAAGACTTGATGGCGAGGAACGGCGACACGTTCGGCATATCCGCCGAAGCGGGTGACCGCTATCACCCGTTGTCCGATGTCGAGCCCGTGTACTCCCTCGCCCAGTGCCGACACGCGCCCGGCAACCTCGAACCCAGGCGTAAGTGGCCAGCCCGCGTAGTGCCAGGAGGCGGCATAAAGACCAAGCCGCGCGACGCAATCGGCGAAGTTCACTCCCGCCGCTTCCACATCGATGACCACGATCCCAGGGCTTGCCGTGGGCGCAGCCACATCGACCAATCTTAGAGCATCAAAACCTCCGGGATTGCGGATGGAAATTTGCCGCATCGGATTGGTCTCGCTCCCGGTCTTGCAAGCGTACGTCAAGCTTTAGCAAGAGTATTATGTAATGCTCGATTCTCGCGGCCGGGCGCGTTGACCCCGCGCCGGAAGGCGCGGCATAAACCGGCCAAAATACCGGCCTTTCAAGGATGCCCTAGAGTTGGCCGGACAGCCGCTCGATCGTCGCGCCGCAGGCGCCGAGCTTTTCCTCGATATGTTCGAAGCCGCGATCGAGATGATAGACGCGATTGACCATTGTTTCGCCTTCGGCGGCGAGCGCCGCGATGACGAGCGACACGGACGCGCGAAGATCCGTCGCCATTACCGGCGCGCCTTGGAGTTCTTCCACCCCTTCGACCACGGCGGCATCGCCGTCGAGCTTGATATGGGCGCCAAGCCGGACCAATTCCTGAACATGCATGAACCGGTTCTCGAAAATCGTTTCGGTGATCCGCGACGAGCCCTTGGCCTTGGTCATCAAGGCCATGAATTGGGCCTGCAAATCCGTTGGAAAGCCGGGAAACGGCGCGGTGGAAATGTCGACCGGCGCAAGGCCCGCCCCGTTGCGCCGCACACGGAGCCCTTCGTTGGTTGCCGAAATTTCGGCGCCAGTTCGTTCGATTGCTTCGATCGCGCTCTCCAAGAGGCTGGGGCTCGCGCCTTCCAGCATCACTTCGCCGCCGGCCATGGCAACGGCCATTGCATAGGTGCCTGCTTCAATGCGGTCAGGCAACACGCCGTGGCGCGCTCCCGAGAGGCTGCCCACGCCCTCGATCTCGACCACGGCTTGCCCAGCCCCGTTGATCCGCGCGCCCATCTTGTTGAGGCAATTGGCAAGATCGGCAATCTCCGGCTCGCGCGCCGCATTGACCAGAAGCGTATGGCCGTTGGCGAGCGAAGCGGCCATGAGCGCGGTGTGGGTGCCGCCAACCGTCGCCTTGGGAAAATGGATCTCGGCACCGGTCAGTCCCTTGGCCGCCGTGGCGTGAACATAGCCCGCCTCGATCTCGACATGCGCGCCGAGCTTTTCGAGAACCATGATGAGAAGATCGACTGGCCTCGTTCCAATCGCGCACCCGCCGGGCAGCGAAACCTTGGCCTCGCCCATCCGCGCGAGAAGCGGCGCGATGACCCAGAAACTCGCCCGCATTTTAGAAACGAACTCGTAGGGCGCCATCGTGTCGACAATCTGGCGCGCCCTAAGGTGGATCGCCCGGCTCGCGTGCGCGGGCGTGCCCGGCCGCCTTCCATCAACAGAATGATCAACACCATGATGACCGAGAATGCGCAAAAGCATGCCAACGTCGGCGAGATTGGGAACGTTTTCTAGGGTCAGCGTTTCGCGTGTAAGCAGCGAGGCGATCATCAAAGGAAGCGCCGCGTTCTTGGCGCCGGAAATCCTTATGACACCGTTCAACGGCCGGCCGCCGACAATCCGAATGCGATCCAAGGAACACCCCGTTTTCAAAAAAATCGAAATTAGTCTTGTTTTGTGCCGGCCCCGGTTGCGTTCTCTCCTTTAGCCGGTTTGCTTTTGCCCTCGTCCTCCGCCTGCTTCGCCCGGTCAATCTTTTGCGCCTTCCGGCGGCCAAGGTTCGCCCGCAGAGCTTTGGCGAGGCGTTGACGCGCGGCGCCGTTGCGCGGGCTAGCGGCGCCCGGCGAAACCGGACTCCCGCTCTCCGGCGCGGGCCACTCCTCGGAGCCGGACAAGGACATGATTTTCGTCTTTCGAAGAGCTTCGCTAAACCGCTCGCGCCACCGCGGGAATCGGGAGTTTGAAGCCGCGCGATGGCGTGCGCAACTTGTAGTGCGCCTCGGCGGCCAAGGCAAGGCTCCTTACGGTCAGGCGCAGGGGAGTGGCGATCGCGATGTGCGCGCTTCTGTGCGGCGCGCAGGGCTCGGTGGACATCGGCCTGTTCGCGAGGGCGAAGAAGCCGTTCCTTATAAAAAAACGGCAAAACGGCCTAGCCTCAGAAGCGGCTAGTTTTGTTCTGCCGCGTGCACCGACGCAGGCGTCCCCTCTTGGCAGGAAACGGAAGCGTCGAACACGACGGTTGATCGGATTTTGATACAAAATCCGTGTAACTGTCTCGGCCAGCAACAGGTCAACGGATCCTTGCATTATCTTGGATTGGCAGCTTGTACCGGGTACTCAATTCGCGTCAATGCATCCAAGCTGCCCAAGCCGAGCAGGAAGCTCAGCCAAAGTAGAGCGGCGACGGCGAAAAGACGAATGATTTCGG
>DATBQJ010000058.1:0-2915 GCA_036560885.1 Methylocella sp. | reverse complement strand
ACGGCCAGCCCCAGCTCGCATTGTAACCGCTTTCGACGACGGCGGTCACCTGGATCGGGATCGGAAAGCTTCGGGCCTTGGTCATGTCGACGCCAGCGAACTGCGCCTGGAGCCAATCAAAATCGTTTTCGATGACCGGCTTGCCGCCCGCGCCGGCGGCTAACAGTTGATTGATGCGAGCCGGCTCGACGCCTCCCGCGCCGCCGAGACTCGGATCGTAGAAGAAGTTGAAATGCGTCGTGACGCCGCCGTTGGTGAGGCCTGTGGTCACGCCCCAGATGGCGAAAAGGGTCAAGTTGGTGGTCTGGTTCGGGAAAGTGCTGGTGCCGGGGCCGAAGATCGTCCCGGTCCCATCGGCTTTGGTGTTCCAATAAAAGAAAGGGCTGCTTCCCAGGCTCAGGCTGCCGGGCCCCGCAACGGTAAAGCTGGCGTTAGCGGCGTAGTTACTATTGTCGACGGGGACAGATCCGCCGGTGTTGCCATTTCCATTGTAAATGACTTTGGCCATAAGCTTATCTCCGGACACGGACGCCGCGCCGACAATCTCTCTAAGCTAGGACCAAGCTGCACCCAACGATACGCAGGCGTCTGCTTGGCAAGACTAATAGATGGGCAAAATGCCCGTTAAAAGCTGCTTTGCACTAGGTTGGTCATAAGCGAGCCCACAGCGAACGGCTTGAGCGACACTGACATTAACACACGGTCCTTGGGTTTCAAGGGGGCCGCCACAACTCGACTTACCCCAAGCCGACCTTCGCATTGGGTATCCGCCGTCTCGAATTTGCGGCAGTCTCGTCAAAGTGCGAATCAGGTTCCAGCGTATCCGTATCCCACTTGACCTTTGAGGAATGCGCCCGTGACGACATCCGATGCAGAACCCTCGAGATCGATCGAGTTAACCGCGGAGATTGTGGCAGCCTTCGTCGCAAACAACTCCCTTCCGATAGCGGAACTGCCCGCCCTCATTCACTCCGCGCATGCCGCATTTGAGAGGCTCGCGAGGGAGAGGCTCGGGAGCGGCCCGGTGAATACAGACCCGCCGGTGGAGAAAAAGGAGCCCGCGGTATCCGTTCGCAAATCGATAACGCCCGATTTCCTTGTGTGTCTGGACGACGGCAAGAAATTCAAGTCGCTTCGACGACACTTGGCGACCCTCGGGACGACGCCGGATCAATACCGCGCGAAGTGGAGCCTGCCGTCGGATTATCCGATGGTCGCGGCCAACTACGCGGCGGCGCGATCAGAACTGGCGAAGCAGTTGGGACTCGGTCGGCTTCGGAAGAATGCCGCACCGGCCTAGAAGTCCAGCGCCGCGGTGCCGAGCAAGCGCAGACGACCGGCGAAGGCAAGCAGCTAAACGTCGATTCGCTCGGCATCCAAAAATCTGTTCAATCCAAGGAGAGGTCCTTTGGCAAAGTCAAAAATCAGCAAGCGCGAAGCGGCGCCCATTCGCCCGGTCAAGGAAACCCTCACTAAGTCGGCGCTGATCAACCTGATCGCCGAGCAGAACGACATACCCCGCAAGACCGCCGTAGGCGTCTTTGCCACGCTGGAAAGCGTGTTGCTCGGATCTGTGCATCCGCGCGGTGTGGGCGAATTCACTTTACCTGGCTTGTTGAAGGTAACCCTTCGCAAAGTGCCGGCCCGCAGGGCAGGAACCTTGGTCCGCAATCCCGCCACCGGTGAGATGGTCAAGGGCGCCGCCAAACCGGCCAGCATGCGCGTAAAGATCCGCGCCTTGTCGAAATTGAAGACAGCGGCCTCCGGATGATTCATCATTCCTGCGGTCAAAGGACTCGGGCTATGTTTCGCTCGAGCGCCTTGCCTTGCCGGAGAGAACGCCGACACTGCCTTCGTTGATGCAGATCACGAATTGGCAACCCTTCATAGCGCCGCTCGGCGTTCAATCCCCAAGCCCAATTCCGCTTTACAGATTCAAAAGATATCAGCGCATTCAAGTCGAGGCCACGCGCTCGTTAACGGATCGAACATGGATTCTCTATCTGAATCACGAAATCCCGATTCGGACGGCGTTTGTTCGGCTTGTGTGCGGAAATTCCAAAAGCGGGACGGATCGACGGCAGCGTCTTGTTGGATTTGGGAAACGAGCTTGGATTTCCTGGCGCGAGATCCTCTCCGCATTCAGGGTAAGGGCGTAGTCCGCACTTGCACGCGGGATGGCTTTGCATTCGGCTTCACGGGTCCCTATCATGCGCCCATCGATTTTCGGCCTGACGACTTGGAGTTGCTTTGGAAACGAAGCCGCTGACGAACTCTTCCAAACATCGATCGACCCGGCCCCGCGCACGCGGGCCAGCTTCTAAGCAATGTTTGGAGAGTTGAAATGGCTACCGGCACCGTGAAATGGTTTAATGGCCAAAAGGGTTTCGGCTTCATCCAGCCCGATGATGGCAGCGGCGCGGACGTTTTCGTTCACATCAGCGCGGTCGAGCGCGCCGGCCTGCGTGATCTGCGCGAAGGCCAAAAAGTGAGCTACGAGATCGTCCAGGATCGCCGCACCGGCAAGTCCTCCGCCGATCAGCTCAAGGAAATCTGAGACGCACTCTTCGCGGCTGCTTTCCGTCGCGACTGGCAGATAGAAGAAGGGTCGCCGCTCGCGGCGGCCTTTTTCGTTTTGAACCAAGGCGCGTTCATATCGGCACGTATGCGCGCGCGACTTTTCAACGCCGCAGAACCCGTCGTTGCGTGAAATCCGCTTGAGGCGGTTGACCATCCAACGACGACGGCTTTGGGTCAACCTGCGTCACGGGCGCTTCGTTCGAACGGGTCCGCTGGTCCCCAACTTGCCGCCGCGACGCACGCGTTCTCCCGCTGCGAGTTTGCGCCACTAGCAGACACAATCAGACAATCCTCCTTCCCCGACGTATCGAATCGGGAGAGGAGTCAGACGCCAT
>DATBQJ010000057.1:0-12827 GCA_036560885.1 Methylocella sp. | reverse complement strand
TTGGCTCCAACGACCTCACGCAGCTCACGCTCGGTGTGGACCGTGATTCTGAAATCGTAGCGTTCGATTTCGACGAGCGCGATCCGGGCATGTTGGAAATGCTGCGGCTGGCCGTTGCGGGAGCAAAACGAAATGGCCGGCACGTTGGCATTTGCGGCGAGGCCCCTGCGAACTACCCGGAGATCGCCAAATTTCTCACCAGCCTTGGTATCGACTCGATCAGTGTCAATCCCTCAAGCATTGTGCGCACCATCGCCGTGGTGCGTGAGGCAGAACAGTCGGCGGGAGTGACGTGAGTTTGCCTTGGTGGTGCGAATTCGCCCTTGGAAGCTCCAGACACGTCAATTTGATAAAAGCATTTCTCGTGCCAGACACCCTGGTCGAACAGGCTTGAGGCGCGGCTGCGAACACGCAACGAGAGCAGGGAAACGAGGGCGGAATGAATTGTGATTAAGCCCACGACGGTATGGCGGTAGTGCGAAAATCTATAGACTTCGACCCTTCGGAGTTTTGAAGTGCAGGCCGCATGAGATCGAGCCGGCTCAGGACCTCGGCGAGGGCGACGCGCGTTGTGTCCGAGGCTTCGCATAAAGGCAATCGGAGTTCCGCGCTCATGAAACCCAGCAATTTCAAGGCCCATTTCACCGGAATGGGATTGCTCTCCGCAAACAAAGCCGCAGTCAGCGGCGCCAACATCCCGGCAATCGCCCGGGCACCGGCATCGTTGCCGCAAGTCCAGGCTGAGTGCAGTTCTTCCCACAAAGCCGGGACTAGGTTGGAGACGACGGAGATGCAACCATCGCCTCCGGCGGCAAGAAACTCCAGGACAGTGGCGTCATCTCCGGTGAACAACCGGAAGCGCTCCCCGAGCTGTCGGCGCAGCTGAACAGGCCGCGTGAGATCGCCGGCCGCATCCTTGAGACCGACGATCCGGGGCAGTTCGGCCAGGCGCAAGATCGTCTCGGTCGCAAGGGCGCATGCCGTGCGCGAGGGCACGTCATAAAGCAGGATCGGCAGCCCGGTAGCATCGTGGATTGCCCGGAAATGCCGATAAAGCCCCTCCTGCGACGGGCGATTGTAATAAGGAGTGACGACGAGGAGACCGTCAGCTTTTTCCTGCTCGGCTTGCTTGGCGAGCTCGATTGCATGAGCCGTCGCATTCGCGCCCGCGCCGGCTAGTACCGACACGCGGCTGTCAGCAGTCTCAGTCGCAATACGAAGGAGGCGGCGATGCTCCGCCATGCTCAGCGTCGGCGCCTCGCCCGTCGTGCCGGCAACGACGAGCGCCGAGATCCCCTCCCCGATCTGCCAGTCGCAAAAGCGGGCAAAAGCTCCCTCGTCGATGTCTTCGCCCTTGAAAGGTGTCGGCAGCGCCGAAGCGTATCCGGTCAAGGTGTTGAGCGGGACATGGTTCATCGCAGATAGCGATGCTATATATTTGGGCGTTGCGGTACCGCAGTTGCGGCACATTCGGCCTTCGCTGGTCTGGTCCATATCATCTTCCCCGGAAATGCGGTTACTCTCGGTCCCCATTCGCCGGCAAGATTTTCTCCGCATCCCTATCATGGTCCTTCATGCCGCGCCCCCCACTTGATTGGTCGACCGCTTGCCGGCGCAGAAAAGCACGCTACCGCTGGCCATCGATGCTTGCTTCTCGAGCGTGAAGCCGGTCGCGAGAAATCCGTCTCAAGGGTAGATAATCAAAAGCTCATAAAGAATCGAGATGTAACAAAGGCGCGAGAAATATAAATTCCATAAGTCCTGGCATTGCCGTCAAACGGTTACGCTGTGCAAAAGATGCTTGCGAAAGTAAGGCGCGTCGCTACCTTCTGGACCGACGATTTTTGGTGCGCGGTGAGCGCAGACAGACGTTCGACGCTCAAGCGTCGGCTTTGAAGGCCGTCGGAACCGTGCGCGTGTTCCACGAGACGGCGAGCGGAGGGGTGGCTTCTCTCCCTTATGGTTGAGTTCTCCTCTGATGCAGTCCTCTGGAACGCGAAGCAGCCCAATTATTCAGAACTTTGCGTCAGCTCTACCTTGGTCTCGGACCGCGTAGCCCCCGTGGATCCGATATCCAATGATACTTCCTGAATGAAACTTGGCCCTTTAGCAAGCCGGCGACCAAGTGCTTGCATGAATCCTTCATATCGCTCGCCGCCTTTGGCGCGGGCGGCGGTGTGCGTCTGTTCAGACATGGCAGGCGTCGCCATCAACCAGAAGCGAATGAAAAGGGCGATCGTTTCGGCAGAGATCCCAATGTCGCGTTCCAGCCGCTCCATTTGACGGGTGATCCGGTCGAGTCGACGAGCCAGAGCCGCCTCCTGACGCTCGGAGGCGTCTGGCGACAGGAACGAGGCA
This sequence comes from Methylocella sp., assembly GCA_036560885.1. GTDB lineage: Bacteria > Pseudomonadota > Alphaproteobacteria > Rhizobiales > Beijerinckiaceae > Methylocapsa. The sequence continues at coordinate 10,469 of DATBQJ010000057.1, read as the reverse complement.
ATAGCCGCCTCAGCGACAAGAGACTTTGGTTTGCGACGGCGCTCAGCGTAGTTGGTGAGCGCCTTCATCAAGTCGGGTTCAAGATAGACCGTAAATTGCTCCTTCATGGCGCCTCAGACATCGAGACCGTCGGCGGGATCGAGGGCGGCTTGCCGCGCAACGGTCCTCATCCGCTGGCGGATCATGTTTGCCTGTACAGGTTCGTCATCAGGTTCATCGATCAAGATCGCGAAGGGATCGCCCGGTTGCGGAACTTCCGGCGCAACCGCTTCGTGTTCGGGGAGGGTTGGCTCGCGCCGGATTCCGGCATTGTCGGGATCCTCATCAAAGGATCCGCCAATGACCAATTTCGGGCCCGCAATTGGTGGCAAAGCGCTCCAATCGTCACGGCATGAAGTGGATAAGTTCCTCCCCAAATCGGCCAGCGGCGGCGGCGGCAGGATGCGCTCCCGGAGACGCCGATCTTCAAAATAGCGGGCCTTCTTGGCGAGGATCGGGTGGATGCCGGAGACGAACACGAGTTCGTCGACAGACGGCAGCTGCATCACCTCTCCGGGCGTGAGCAGAGGGCGCGCCGTCTCCTGGCGGGATACCATCAGATGTCCGAGCCAAGGTGAAAGACGATGGCCGGCGTAGTTCTTCATGGCGCGCATTTCGGTCGCCGTGCCGAGCGCGTCCGAGACCCGTTTTGCTGTCCGTTCGTCATTGGTCGCGAAGGCGACGCGTACATGGCAATTGTCTAGAATCGCATTGTTGGCGCCATAGGCTTTCTCGATCTGATTCAGACTTTGAGCGATCAGGAAGCTCTTCAATCCATAACCCGCCATGAAGGCCAAGGCCGATTCGAAGAAATCAAGCCGGCCAAGCGCTGGGAACTCGTCGAGCATGAGCAGGACGCGGTGCTGATGGCTCTTTGCGTTCAATTCCTCCGTCAGGCGCCGGCCGATCTGGTTGAGAATTAGACGAACCAACGGCTTCGTCCGGCTGATGTCGGAAGGCGGCACAACGAAATAGAGCGCCACTGGCTGATCATTTTTGACAAGGTCAGCAATCCGCCAGTCGCATCGGCGCGTCACTCTCGCGACCACCGGATCGCGGTACAGACCGAGAAAGGATATGGCGGTCGAGAGCACGCCGGACCGCTCATTCTCGCTTTTGTTCAGCAGTTCGCGCGCGGCCGACGCCACGACGAGATGCGGCCGGTCGCCCAAATGGCGCGTCGTCATCATGGCGCGCAATGTGGCCTCGATGGGCCGCTTTGGGTCGGAAAGGAAGTTCGCGACGCTCGCAAGCGTCTTATCTGGTTCGGCGTAGAGAACATGCAGGATCGCGCCGACCAGGAGCGAATGGCTGGTTTTCTCCCAATGGTTCCGGCGTTCCAGTGCGCCCTCTGGATCGACCAGAATGTCAGCGACGTTCTGCACGTCGCGCACCTCGGCGTCGCCGCGGCGGACCTCGAGTAGCGGATTATACGCGGATGAATCCGGATTGGTTGGATCGAACAGCAGCACGCGGCCGAACCGGCTGCGCCAGCCCGCCGTGAGAGTCCAGTTCTCGCCCTTGATGTCGTGGACAATGACGGAGCCCGGCCAGGTCAGAAGCGTCGGGATGACGAGACCGACGCCCTTGCCGGAACGGGTCGGCGCAAAGCAGAGCACATGCTCCGGACCATCATGACGCAGATAGTCTCGCCCAACTCGACCCAGCACCACGCCGTCAGTCGAGAGAAGGCCAGCGGCGCGGATCTCCGTCTCGGTCGCCCAGCGCGCGGAGCCATAGGTCACGATATTTTTCGCTTCCCGCGCCCGCCAGACTGACATGGCGATCGCACCGATGATCGCAGCGAAACCGCCCGAGGCAGTGATGATCGCACCCTCGAAGAAGATCCCCGGCGCGTAGGCGTCGAAAGAAAACCACCACCAGAAGAAAGCCGCCGGCGTATAGAGCGGCAGTTTCCCAACCACAAACCAAGGATTGCCGAGTTGGGACTGATAGCCGAGCCGCCAGGCAGTCCATTGCGTTGCCGCCCACGTGGTCGCGAGCACGATGGCGAAGACGACGAGGATCTGGCCCCAAAGGATCTTGGTTGCGGACATGGCGTCTCAAGAACTTTCCGGTTACCTGACCTGATGGGAAACGATAGGGACGCCGCAAGCCCAAAAATGCGCCGAGAGAGGATCCTCGCACATTGGCGCACAAATACCGGGCTGCCAATCCGGAAGTTGATGAAACCTTAAATCCCTAGTCCCCGCTTACGCCCGAAACTCCAGTCGATGCTGCCGCCACGCATTGCAATTCCGGATACCTGGTTCCCGAGCTGATGCTCCAAAGATGGAGACCAGGGAACAAGGCTGAAGCCGAGGCCGTTGTCGATCATGGCGAACCGTCCGGAGGAGAGGGTTACTCGCTGGCGGTAGATCCCGGCGACATGCTCGCCACCAGACGCCGGCTGGTAGGCAAGGCCGGTCTCCGCCGTGACGCGCGCCGCGGCGGCTTCCAGTTCACGCCTGCGAAGAGTGTCGAGAAGGTCGCGGGCGAAGACGATGCGCTGGCCTTGGCAGCGGGCGAGACCTTCCTCCATGAGGTGGTCGATGCGGGCGTTCAGCGCGTGGCGTACCTCAGCGCCAAAGCCGCCTTCGGACAGAGCCATGGGCTCTTTTGCAACGAGCTGGCGGTCGAGCCAAGTCGCACCTTTCGCCGCCACCTGATGGCCGATCGAGAGATCGGAGCGGACAGCGATCGCGAGCTGGTGTCTACCAGCGGCATCCTCGAACCGCCGCAACTCGACGATCGAGCCTGGCACTGAATCTCCGGCGGCATCCAAATGAGGCAGTCGGATGTGATGCGCACGGCCGTCGACGCCATCGATGACGACATAGGCAGAGCCCTGCAGCTCATCATCCAGCCCGCGCGCAACCAGCTGGCCGATCGCGGGTAGGGGCTCCGACTCGCCGTGCAGGACGAAGCCTGAGGCACCGCGTTCCCGTCCCTTCTCGGTCAGGCTGCGATGGATGCGCTTGATGATGTCGTTACGCTCGCCGAGTTCTCGCAACACGTCCTCCGCGTTCTCGGAAAGCGACCATTGGGCAGGACCGAGTGGCTGGGCAAGACCGAGCGTTTCAAGCTTGCGCATCCGACCGATCTTGATCCCGTGGAAATTCTCTTGGCTCTGGCTCGGCTCCGGGCGCAGATCGACCACGCTGCCATGCGCCGCCGCGTCGCGGGCGAGCGTCCGATCCAGCCTGGTCCATCGCTCCGCCCCGACCTGGGTCTCCAGCGAATGCCGAATTTCTCGGTCGGATCGGGGGCCAAGCTCCAAAGTTAGCAATTGCTGTGCCCGCGCCCGCATGCCTTCGCGAATATAGTCGCGCGAGATAACCAGATCTTTGCCATCGCCGGTCCGGCCCCGGACAATCACATGGACGTGCGGGTGCTCCGTGTTCCAGTGATCGACAGCCGCCCAGTCGAGGCGCGTGCCAAGGTCGCGTTTGGCGTCGGCCATCAGGTCGCGTGTGAAAGCCTTGATATCCGAGAGTTCAACGGCGTCATCAGGCGAAACAATGAACCGAAAATGATGCCGGTCCTCCGCGCACCGCGCAGCGAAAGCCTTATGATCGATCTCGTTGCTCTCGGCGCCGAACGTCCGGGCCGGATCGCCATCCTTGGTCACGCCGTCGCGGCTGAGATAGGTGAGATGGGCGAAAAGGGGTGCGCGTTTTGTCCCGTGACGAACCACGCGGGCTTTGATCACTGCGATGCGCGACCGATTGGTCAATCCCCGCGTCGCCGATAGGCTCGCGGCGCGGCCCCGGCCGAAGGCTCCCTTTGGAGCTAATGATGATGATCGAAGGCGGATGCCGCCGCCCTTTTCGGCGGCGGCGAGCGCTTGGGCAATGAATGGCTTGGCGTGTTGGCTCCGGGTCGTTCGGGTCCGCCCAGGCCGGACGCGAAGTTCGTCATCCCGCTTCATGGCGCGTTAAACTGCAAGGTATCCAGATTGCAACGTTTCCAGCGAGTTGTCGCATGCAGCAAGGTAATAGAGATGGGTGCACCTTTACCATGAACATTGTTGTTTCTCGACTTTCTACCCGTCCGACCGCCAAGCACCTTGCGGCTTTTATCTTGCCCTACGCCCTCCCCAGGACCTACGCCCAACTGCCGCACCGAAAGATGCACTCCATGATGCGATAAGGCACGCTGAGCGTTCATGCCGTATCTCACTTGCTTATGTGTGTTGATCGTCCAGCGAAAAGCGCATCACTGCTCGGAGCCAACGACGATCGCGATGCGGGCGAAGTGCGAATTCGCAAACTGTCTGCCGCAGTCGAAGTCGTGTTCAATTCGCGAGCCGGCGACGGTTCGAGTGCGGTCATATCGATCGTTTGTGCGCTGGCCGAAGTTGGCTCGAATGCAGCCTTGACGATCGCGAACAATGTCATGGTCCGTGTGTTTTGACGCCCGTCGAATTGCGATATTTCTGAGTTGAGCTTGCTCTGGTTTGGCGCTCTCTGGTGCTCTCCCCTGTCATGAGCAGCGCCGGACGCCGTAAATTGCGATGCCGTTGAAGCGCTGGCAGTATGATTTGGAACGCCAAGCAGGCCGATCATGGGCGCGAGCACGGCGACATAGTTGCGCGTCTCTTCGGGGAGGGGCCGGCCGCGCTTCAGATAGTCGTCGTATCGTGCGGGTCCCGCATTATAAGCTGCCAGAAAGCCGTCTGGGCCAAAGCGATCGCGCATCTCATGCAGATAGGCCGCGCCTGCCAGTATATTGTTGCGAGGTTCGTAAGGATCAGTGCCAAGATGGTAGCGAAGCCGCAGTTCAGCGTAAGTCTCGGGCATCACCTGCATCAGCCCAATGGCCCCTTTCGGCGAAAGAGCGCCTGTGTCGCCCGCGCTTTCCAGCTGCATAACGGCGCGGATCCAATGCGCGGGTACGCGAAAGCGTTGCGAGGCTTCGGCAATGAACGAGGCCCAGGGGCTGGATGTCGCGGTTGCGCTTTTCTGTGTAACCTTTCCAGCATTCGCAACGAGCGAGCAAGACAGGATACCGAGCGCGGCGATGGCGAACATGGACGCCATCATTCCGACAGGAGGGAAACCTGCCGTCGTGAGCCGTTCCTTCCAGGGAGAAACGCTTGGAGGCCGTCTCAAGGGCCTCCCAAGACCAACACTGCGCCCGCCAAAGGTATCGATCTTGCTCGGAATATAGGAAGAGAGGCGGTCGCGATCGCACAGAGAAGCAAATGGTTTCCGGCAGAAGATCGGCATGTTCACGGTTCCTCGAAGGTCCAGAGTGGAGCCGCGCGACCGAGGATCGAGGCGACTGGAAGCGGACCGAAATAGCGGCCGTCGAGGGAGTCGGCAGACTGCCAGTTCATGAGGAAGACTTGGCCTTCAGCGATCAACTGGCAGCCCTGCCAAACGGGCAGAGGCCTGCCACGATGATCTCGCTCGCGAGCCGTGGCCATCACGACGCCATCGATCATGATGGCAAGACGGTTGCGACAGACTGTCTGACCGGGAAGGGCGAGGACGCGCTTCAAAAGTGGGACGCCGCGTGGTAAGTAGTCCCTTTCCGCCAGAAACCTCGCGACCGGCTCGGGCGGTGTAACGACGACGAGGTCCGTCACTTCCAGACGCTCCTCTGGCTTCACATAATAAAGACCGATCGGTACGCCAGCCGATGCATTCCAGATCAATACGGGCGGCCAAACGATTGCCGCCGAAACGCTAATGAGCATCACGCCACCAAGCACTGTTGCAAGAACGACGATGCGCATATTCATCCTCCGACCTTTCGTCGAAGAAGCCAGGCGTTATGATGGTCTCGGCTATAGTCGCGCGGGTTTTCCCCACCGGAAATCCTGTTATGGAGATGGCTCCAATGGGCCGGCGCTACATCCTTGGGAGCGACGCCGAGTGCCTCGATCGCGTCGATCGCTTTCAGTGCCCGTTCGACTTTGGGCCAGCCGGCGAGCCGGAGGAGGATTTCGCCACCAGGCTTCACGCCCGGGACCGTCGAGATTGGCTTTCCCGGCTGCGCAGCACGCAAAATGTCGATACGAGAGACGATCGTGCCATGCTCATTTGCCGCCCAACGGACGAAGGCAAAGATGCTTTCGGGCGAAAACGAAACGACGCGTCGACGGCGGTCAATGATGCGTTCTTGCGTGATTTTCCCGAATCGGATCCAGCGCTCGACGCGTCCCTGTTGCCAATAGAGTTCAACCTCGGTTAAATCATTCATCGAACCAAGCTCCGTGACATTTGACAAAATTTGCGTGCAGATCGTGTGGCATCTCGGCGACCCTCGGTCCGCGCTGGAACGCTGTGACCTCGCTGTGGCCGCGTAGCTCCGGCATGATGTTGGTCGTCATTCGCACGGTGAACCGTTCCGCTTTCGCGGCGCTCTCAACGGCGCGGTCTTCGGTCCTGCGTCGCCTGGCCTCGGAGTCGCCCGAGCGTTGGGCAGATGCGGATTTGCGGTCGCAAGCCGTCACGGGGCAACACTCATCATTTCGGCAGCGAGCGCGATTATTTTCCCGTGCGGCGTGAGCATTTCTACGGCGCTTCCATGTGAACCGACTGCTGCACGCAACATTCGCGAACGCCACGCGCTGGCAGACGCGGTTACACGGCTTCGACGGGTCGCGCTCGGCGAGCACCTCAGCCCTTTCAAGGGCAATCAGAACGCGAGTCCGGTAGCTATTGAGGACGAAGGAAGTACGGAGCTGGTTACCGAAGGAGAGCGCCTTTTTCAGAAGCTTCCGTATCTCGACCGACGCCCCTTCGCCGGGGGAAGGCGAAGGCTGAGATGGCGTCAGCCCGACATCGATGGCAAACAGCGCTGAGCGCGTGCGCTCAGCGAAGCAAGGTTGTCCGTCGGTGACGACGTGATCGACCGTGCAAGCAAACTCGAGAGCCTCACGACGCTGCGCGTCAGGGGTGAGGTCGATGACTTCGAAGAGTCTCGTCAAGCCCTCTTTGGTTCGCTGTTTCGACCAACGGAGCCAACAATTCTCTTTTTCCCCTTTCCGGTCAGCATGGCTGACAATGACCAGCCTTCTTTGGTGTGCCCTTCCGCCAACGGAACCGGTGGCCACGGTCGTCTTGCCGATGTCGCTTTCCCACTTGAGGAGCGTGACGATCGTGACGCGCTCTGTGGCAGCTGCGCGTGCTTTTTCCCCAACGGGGGAAAACGCAAAATTCGTTAGTAAGATTCCGAAGGAATCTAAGTTATATAAGTTAGAGGCGCCGCAAACCTTTGAACAACAAAGGGAGTTGGACGATTTTGGTCCTTGATGGCACGCGGATCGCGTCCTCAATGGCACGGCGGATGTGGTCATTGAAAGCACGAGATGATTCACAGCTTCTCCACAGGGTTATCCACAGGAAGGGATTTGCTGGTTCGGCGACGCATTGGGGGTTGCAGCGAATTGGCAAGGATTGGCCTGAATTTGAGACGTTCAGCGCCGAGCGACCCACGCTCGATATTCAGACGGTAGCCGGGCAGTGCCTGGCGGCGAACGATGTCGCGCAGGTCGAAGGCAAAGTGTTTTAACGGTGAGAGACTGCCTGACTTGGCGTGAAGATGGACGAATTCAAAACTCCAGCCTTCTCTTTGCCGGCCGCCGTGCTTGCGAACCAGCCGGTACAGCCATCGTTCCAATCCGCCTGTCAGCTGGAAATAGGCCTCGTCGATGGTGAGAATGAGCGCATTGTCGAGTACGCCAGCGTAAAACCAGTCGGGTAGAATCAGCTCCAACCCTTGCGGCCGGCGGTGGATGTCGGCGCGTTCCTTCCATTCGTTAATCCATGAGAATCGGTGCATGCGCCGCTCCGCAGGCTGGCGTATGGAAGTCGCCACCGTCGTTGATTGCAGCCGGTCGAGCGCCGCCTTCAGGCGCTGGTAATCCCGCACACTGGTGCCGCGGCCGACGAAAGTGAGGATCTCGTAGGGTGTTGCCGCCATCAGGCGTGAGGTCTTCAGACCGGCATCGCGCGCCGCGACGATCTGCGAGGCGGCCCAGATAAGGACATCGGCGTCCCAGATGGTCGCCATGCCATGTTCTGGGACTGCCTCGACGCGAATCGAGACTGAACCTGCCTTGAAGTCGATGGGCTTGAGACGCTTCGACTTTGCGAGTGAAAAGAACGGATAAGCCATGAGGTCCTGCGCGTCTCGGGGCGCGAGATCACCCGGGCGTGCACGGAATAAATCGAGCTGTTCACGCTCGAGTGATTTCGACAGGCGCGTGGACATCGACGGCCGCCCTACCGTCAACCGCGCCGGCGCGGCACGACACCGAAGGCTCGCGTTGCCGCGGCTGCGCTAGGTTTCGCCGGGTAGACGGTTCCCCGCCCGGGATCTGAGGTCGAGTTCTTGGCGCCGAGCTCGGCCCAGTCCTGCAAATCGTAAAGCGCGTAGACGACGCGGCCGCCGATCTTGTGGTATTTCGGTCCCGTGCCGTAGGTGCGATGCTTTTCGAGCGTCCGCCCGGAGAGACCGAGGAATCGCGCGGCCTCGGGTGTCCTTAAATAGCGTGGCGGCAGGCCGGCCAGAGGATCGGGCATGATCGCATCTCCGTGTTCTTCGAGGGCACCGGCAAGATCACCGGCGGGTCGAAGGTGAGAATGGCGGAGAGGGTTCGCGAAGGGGGATGCCGAAGACGAAGGGTCGTGTATTCGATACCCTCGAGAAATGGAGGCGCCGCCTCAGGTGCGGCGGAGGGGATAGCGCAACAAATCGAAATATCCGCCGCGCATCAGGGCTTTCCCGCTCTGCACGAGCCGGATCGTTCGATTGCGGAGGTCATGAGTTTTCCACCCACGCGTTGGCACGCGTCCCTCTCCGAACAGGGCTGCGGCAATGGCACGATAACTCGGCCCGTCCTGACGGGCATCAAGCGCGCGCAAAGATTGGATTAAGCGATCGCGACGTTGGGCCGGAAGCGTGCCGAAATGCGGGCCCGGCGGATGGCCGGAAAGGGCGCGCCACAAGCGCCGGGCCGCTTGGGCGCGGCTCTCGAAAAAGGCATCGATCGGCAAGGTCGCAGCATATGCAGCGCCGGCAACCGGTGGTTCATGCAAGAGAAGCCGGTGCTCAATGCCGTGCATACGCAGGAAGACATACAACGCCGGACACGCGACGAATATCCGCCGATGGAAATTCATCAAAGCTGATATTCAGAAGTGCCGACCCGCTCTCTTCCCACGCGCGCGTCAGGGGGATAACCGCCGGTAGAACCTGCGGTCTCCAAAAGACCGGCTGATTACGTGCCTCTATCGTAGGATCGGCATGGAAGACAGAGCCCCCATCGTTGGGCGCGTCCCTCGACTATTTCGATGTCCATGGTTGATGCGTGCGTGATCTCGTGATGATCGCGATGGTAATCCGGATTACGACGAAGAAATTCCCAAGCGAAGTCGACAGGGTCAAGATTTTGAAGGGTTTCATAGGCTGCCGGTGAACGCCAATCGATCGGAAGCATCGCGCATCTCTCCTGTTTATGAACACTGAGGATAACGAACGATGCTTCAGACAGATGACATCATGCCAGTCCCTGATTGTGCATCAAGTGATGCCTGACCGTGATCAATGAGCGCGCGAGAGATTATACCATCGTGGATTAGTGTGGCGCGCCACCGCGAAGAAGATGCCGATAGCCATGCGTCGTCATCCATTTGGCGCGGGCCAGATGGCTCTCAAAGGCTCGTCGCGCGCGGGCTGGCTCTTGCGACGGATCGATTTGAAGAACGATCCGCGCGACCTCGGCCCAATCCGCGCCTTCGGCATCGGCATCGAGAAGCCGCAGATAGGTGATGAGATGCTCCTCATCATAGGCCGTCAGCGTGCCAGCCGTGGGGGGAGTGTCGGCGACTTTCGGGGTGAGTGAGGGTTTTGGCATGGCGCTTTGTCGACCAGTCCACACGGATCAGTGCAACTCTCGGAGAACGTCTTGTCGCGCGGAAAGGCTCCGCCTAGCGAACAAATTTTGTACCATCAGGAGCCGAAACGAAAAACTCGATCGGATCGACTTCCAAGACGTCAGCAAGCTTTTCCAGCATGTCGACCGTGGCGGCATGTTCCTCCCGTTCGAGCATCCCGACATAATTTCGATTGATGTCGGCACGGTCCGCCAGCTCCTCCTGCGACAGGCCCTTGGCCTGACGCAGCATGCGCAGATTTCTGGCGACCCTCTCTCGCAATGTCATGCGGAGAGGTCGCCGTGTTGCCACCTAGTAAACTAGGTATTCGTGGGGCTGGCAACCGATAAGACGTCGCGCCATGGAGAATGCCTATGTGCATTCCCAATCCGGAACCCAGGATCGGCGGCATCGATGTTGGGGTTACGCACTTGGGCGGAAGGCGCCCCGACCGCTGGTGCGGGCGGGGCCTCGCTTAGGCCGGTTCAGTCGCCGTTGGCCTTGCGGCCGCGGGACCAGATGAGGGTGTAGCCTTCACCG
>DATBQJ010000056.1:0-10880 GCA_036560885.1 Methylocella sp. | reverse complement strand
CCCGCACCATGCGTTCCCGTAAATCCTGCGAATAGGGTTTTGCCATCCATGCCGGCCTCCATTCCAGCAAACATGGTGAATCACGATTCGGCCCTTTCGGGAATCCCCCTTCCGATTCTGCCTATTCGGGACCCGCTCTAGGGCGCGTTTGTTCCAATGGAAACGCCTGATAGCCGGGCCTAGAGCTCGCACTCGTAAACGCGAAATGTGCGGGTATGATGCGCGGGCAGGCTGCGCACGAGATTGAGCATTGCGCGATTGGTTTCGAGGATCCAGCTGATCTCGGCCTCCTCGATCCCGGCCCCGCGCGCCTTGGTGATCGCGTCGGCAAGGAGCAGCGAAATCGCCATCGAACCGATCGGGGTTCCCTGCCAGCGGCTGGCGATGCCGATCATCGGGATCCGTGTCATACGCGTGCCTTGGCAATGGATGCGCCACAGCATGCGTGCCCAGCCGAAAGGCCACAGCTTTCCGCCGAGCCCAACGAGCGCTTCATTGAGGTTGGGTATTTGCGCTACGACCGCGATGTCTTCGCCGCGCCATTTTGCAATTCTGATCCACGACGGCCTGGCGACGGGCAAGGTAAGATCGGCGATCAGTCTGGCCTCCGCGTTGCTGACCGGAACCGAGCTCCAATTGTTCTTCCAAGCGTCGTTGTAGAGCCGCAGCACCTGGGAAAATTCCGTTGGCCAGCGCGTCAAGGAAAGACCATAGGTTCGGATCTCCTTGGCGGCGTCGAACCGGTTTGCGGCTTTGCTAACGCGACTGGGAAAATCCGACTCCGCTATCCGGCAGACATAACCAAATAAATCCATGGCTTTACGAAATCCGAGCGCCTCGACGTGGCGGCCATAATAAGCCGGAGCATAGTTGGTGTGCACGACATGAGGCTGGTCAAACCCTTTGACGAGGAGTCCGGCTTCGTGATTGATCGACAGACTGAAGGGACCGCGCATGCGGTGCAGCCCGCGCGCGCGTAAAAAACCGGCGGCCTGTTGAAGCAGGGCGGCGAACACGTCGCGGTCGTCGATCGCCTCGATCATGCCGAAATGTCCGCAAGAATCGCGGTATTTTTCGAGATGCGCCTGGTTGACCACCGCCACGATCCGGCCAACCGGCTGGCCGTCGCGGAAGGCGACGAAAGGCTGAATTTCATTTTCAAGCATCAAGGCCGACCGCTTCTTGTCGAACACCTTGAGCATCTCGTCACGAAGCGGCTCGACCCAGCGCGCATTGCCGTTCTGAGCGCATTTCCCCGCCGCCACGAAAGCTTCGACGCCAGCTTGGCTTTGAACCTCCCGCACCAGCAGTGCGGTCATGCGGGACCGCCTTGCGGAAATCCCGGAATGCTTCGCAGGAACGGTTTCGCGGTAACTTCTTTCATTGCCTCCTCGATCGCCTGAATTGTTTCGTCTATCTGTTCGGCGCGATGCTCGGAGGTAAGAAAGAAACGCAACCGCGCGGCGCGCTCGGGTACAGCGGGATGAATAATGGGCTGGACATTGATGCCGCGCTCAAAAAGTCCTTGGCTTAGAGCCACCGCAAAAACCGAATTGCCGGCCATAATGGGAATAATCGCGAAACCGGCGCTCGTTCCCGTATTCCATCCTCGCGAGTTTACGGCATCGAAAAACAGGCGGCTCGCACGGCGCAATCTTTCGACCCGGCCGGGTTCGCGATGCAGGATGGTAAGGGCTGCCGAGGCGGCAGCGGCCAGCGGTGGCGAAAGGCCGACCGAATAGACGAACCCGCCCGACATGCATTTCAAATATTCCACGAGCGCGGTGGGGCCAGCAATGAATCCGCCACATCCAGCCAGCGTCTTCGAAAGCGTTCCCATCCAGATATCCACGTCGCGCGGGTCCGTGCCGGAGTGCTCGAACAACCCGTATCCCTTCGGGCCAAGCACTCCGAGACCATGCGCGTCGTCAACCATCAGCCAGGCATTATGCCGCCGTTTTATCTCAACAAGGGCCGGCAAGTCGGGAACATCGCCGTCCATGCTGTACAGGCCTTCAACGGCGATCAACACGCGCTCGAACTGCTGCCGGATCGTCGCCAGCAGCGAATCCAACGCCACGAAATCATTGTGCGGAAACGAACGCCTCTCGGCACGGGACAGGATCGCACCGGCCAGGATGCTGTTGTGGGCAAGGCTCTCATGGACGATCAAATCCTTCGGCCCGAGAATGGCGCCGATGGCCGAAACATTGGTCGCGTGGCCGCTGACGAAAACGACGCAATCTTCCTGTCCATAATGGTGCGCCAAGGCGCTTTCGAGTACCTGGTGTCCCGGCCGTTCGCCGGCGACCAACCGGCTCGCGGACGCCGACGTGCCGAACGCGTCAACGGCGGCATGCGCGGCTTCGCGGACCTCAGGATGATGGTTCAGGCCAAGATAATCATACGACGAATAATTGATGTATTGCCGCCCGCCAATGAGCGTCGTCGCACCGGCGGCGGTGTCATGGAGGCGAAAATAGGGATTGTCGAGGCCAGCCACGGCTGCCATCGATCGCTGAAGTTTAAGTTCGCGATATCCGGGCAGATTTTGAAAGTCCATCACGCCGTTCAGAGACGGCGGGACCGGCGCCCGCGCAATTTGCGGCGCGGCACCCGCTGCCTGGGCGTCAAGGCGTTTTTGAACCATTTCGTCGAGGCGCCGTCGTGCCTCCTCGTCCAACCCAGTTCGATTTTGCGGCTTCATGCCAATGTCCTGGGGTTTGGCGGCGGCCCGGGCGAGGCGGTCGATTCACGCGTGACCGCGGGGGGAGAAGCTTGGTCATTTCAGACCATATGTCAACGCCGTCGTTGGCCACTTCCCGCAGGGCTCCGCGCTTGCCATTGCGGACGCGGCCCGAAATGTACAGCATCCACCCCGTACACAATGCGGTGGCCAACAATTGCGGCAGCAAGGCGGCAGCCCAGGCGAGATTAGGTAATTCCGCTCCGGGAGAACGGTGCCGCCAATATAAAGAGTGGCCTCCGGCCGAAATGGCGCCGGTTTGATGGAAAGGTCACAGGTCAGCAAATTCGACCTGCAATTCCCCTTCGCCAAAACGACGTGCCTGTTGCGGCGGAGGCGGACTGGTCCTACCCTGGCCAGATGTTCGAAAGCCTCTATCAATCCTTCGAGGATCGGGCGGATCCCTCGCAAGGCGCGAGCAGGATCGCGGCGTTGCGAGGCGAGCTCGCTCGCCTCGGGTTGGACGGATTCCTGGTTCCCCGGGCGGACCAACACCAAAACGAATATGTCGCCGCTTGCGAGGAACGCCTCGCCTGGCTTTCCGGTTTCACCGGTTCGGCGGGGCTTGCCGTTGTGCTTAAAGGAAGCGCCGCGATCTTTGTCGATGGCCGCTACAGCCTGGCGGTCAAGGATCAAGTCGATCTTTCGATTTTCAAACCGGTTGCTTGGTCCGAGACGAGTCCTCAAGATTGGCTCGAAGCAAATCTTCGCCCTGGGACGCGGCTCGGCTACGATCCCTGGTTGCACACCCCCGACCAGGTGAGGCGCCTCGGCAAGGCAACGCAAGCCGCGGGCGCCGAACTCGTTGCCGTGGAGTCGAACCCAATTGACGCGATCTGGACGGACCGCCCGGCGCCACCCTTTGGCAAAATCACCTTGCACGGGCTTCGATTTGCCGGAGAGACCGCGAAACGGAAACTCGCCCGCGGCCTCGCTTCGCTCGGAACCAAAGATGCATTGCTGGTCAGCGATCCGCACGCGGTTGCTTGGCTCTTCAACATCCGCGGCCATGACGTCGCCCATACCCCGCTGCCGCTTGGCTATGCGTCGATCGTGAAGGAAGCCAAGCCGCGCCTTTACGTCGACGCGCGCAAGCTCGACAATCATACCCGCGACAAGCTATCTCGCCTCGCCGATATTGAAGCGCCGGAACGTCTCGCGGGCGATCTCCGGCTGCTCGGCGAACAAGGCAAGAAAGTCCTGTTCGACGCCGCCACGGCGCCAGCCAAGCTCGTCGCGATCCTGAAGGGGGCCGGCGGCGCCAGCGAGTTGGGCCAAGATCCGGTCGTCGCGATGAAGGCGCGCAAGAACAGGGCCGAACTCGAAGGCGCGCGGATTGCGCAATTGCGGGATGGCGCCGCAGTGGTCCGCTTTCTGCATTGGTTCGCCACCGAAGCTCCCCGCGGAAATCTTAGCGAGATCGATGCGGCGCAAGCGCTCGAAACATTCCGCCGCGACACTGGCAAGCTGAAGGACGTTGCGTTTCCGACTATCGCCGCCGCCGGCGCCAATGCCGCGATTCCGCATTATCGGGTGACCAACAAGACCAACGCGAGGATCCGCCCTGGGATATTCTTGCTTGATTCGGGCGGTCAATACGAGGACGGCACGACCGACATCACCCGCACCCTCGCGGTCGGCAAGCCAACCGCCTTGATGCGCGACCGCTACACTCGTGTCTTGAGGGGCCATATCGGCATTGCCCGGGCGGTTTTTCCCAAGGGCACCACGGGCGCGCAAATCGATGCGCTCGCGCGTGTTCCCTTGTGGCAGGCCGGTCTTGATTTCGACCACGGCACCGGCCATGGCGTCGGCTCTTACTTGTCCGTTCATGAAGGGCCGCAGCGGATTTCGAAGCTAGGCTCCACCGCGCTCGAACCGGGCATGATCCTCTCGAACGAGCCTGGCTTTTATCGTGCAGGGCATTGGGGCATCAGAATCGAAAATCTGATCGCCGTCGAGCGCCGGGATATCGTGGGCGCGGACCGCGAGATGCTGGGTTTCGAGACGCTGACGCTCGCGCCGCTCGACCTTGCGCTCATCGAGTTAAAACTCCTCGACGGCGAAGAAATTGCCTGGCTCAATGCGTATCACGCGCGGGTGCGGCGAGAAATTTCGCTATTGGTTGAGCCCGGCGTGCGCCGCTGGCTGCATGGCGCGACGCGACGGATCGGCGCGCGGCGCTAGAACAATCGAACCCCGGCGGACACATCATTTCATGCCAACCCCTTATGCGATCGTGATGACGACGTGCGGCGATAAAGCGAACGCCGAGCTAATTGCCACGCATCTCGTCGAAATACGTCTTGCCGCCTGCGTCCAGCTGTTTCCAATCGCCAGCGTTTACCGGTGGGAAGGCGCCGTGCAACACGCCGACGAATGGATGCTGTTTTGCAAGATTACGTCGAACGATTACGCAAAGGTCGAAGAAGCCATTCGCGCGGTGCATACTTATTCCAATCCCGAGATCGTCGAGGTGGCAATCGAGAACGGCGCGAACGCCTATCTGGACTGGATCGCATCCGCCACGCGGGACGAATAGCGATTCGAGCGTCTCGACATAGCTTTGGCCGCGTGCCAAAAGCCGCTCAACGCTTCAGCTGGATCGCCAAATCATGTCGGACCTCAAACATCTTCAAGCGCAAATTCTGGGGCAAATCGCTAGTGCTCAAGACGAAGCCTCGCTCGAAGCCGCGCGGGTCGCGGCTCTCGGAAAAAAGGGTTCGGTCTCGGCCCTGCTCGCGGGGCTTGGCAAGATGGCGCCGGACGCGCGCAAGGAGCAGGGCGTCGCGATCAACGCGCTCAAGGACGAAGTGACGGAGGCCCTCGCGGCGCGGCGCGCGGTCTTGAAGGAACTGGCGCTCGAAGCCCGCCTCAAGACGGAGATCGCCGATGTCACTTTGCCAGTCGCCCCGCATGGGATCGAGACCGGGCGCATCCATCCAGTGAGCCAAGTGATGGATGAACTTAGCGTGATTTTCGCGGATATGGGGTTTGCCATCGCAGAAGGGCCGGACATCGAGACCGACGATTATAATTTCACGAAACTGAATTTTCCGCCGGACCATCCGGCGCGCGACATGCACGACACTTTCTTTTTCAATCCTGGGCCGGATGGCGCGCGCAAAGTGCTGCGCACGCACACGAGCCCAGTGCAGGTGCGCACGATGCTAACGCAAAAGCCGCCGATCCGGGTCATTTGCCCGGGGCGCACCTACCGTTGCGATTCCGACCAGACGCATACGCCGATGTTTCATCAGGTCGAGGGCCTCGTCATCGACCGCTCCGCGCATCTTGGCCATCTCAAATGGATTCTCGAAGAATCCTGCAAAGCCTTTTTCGAGGTTTCGGACGTCAAGATGCGGTTCCGGCCAAGTTTCTTTCCGTTCACCGAGCCATCGATGGAAGTCGATATTCAATGCTCCCGCAAGGGCGGCGAGATGCGCTTTGGCGAGGGCGAGGATTGGCTCGAAATCTTAGGGGCCGGCATGGTGCATCCGAATGTCTTGCGAAATTGCGGCCTCGATCCCGATGTCTATCAAGGGTTCGCGTGGGGCGTCGGAATCGACCGCATCGCCATGCTGAAATACGGCATGCCGGATCTGCGGGCTTTCTTCGAGGCCGACATCCGCTGGCTAAATCACTACGGTTTCCGCCCGCTCGATATTCCGTCTCTCATCGGCGGCTTGAGCGAGCGGTGAGCCGCTGCCGGACAGCAGGTGTGTTTGTGACTCGACAAGGCCGGGGCTATCCCACAAGCTGGGGCGCGTTCCCTGCGGCCCCAATCGTACCAAAATGCTTCACGTGAAACATTTTGGTACGATTGGGGCCAAAAACCTTACAAGGCCGAAACATCGGCGCTTTCTTCAATCATGTAAGATCGATCGTTTTTTTGGTGCAATTCGAATCGTTGTGGCGGTGGTGCCTCGATGGCCAGGGCCGTTACCAGAACGTATTCCCGGTGTAAGTTTCGCTCGAATCAGATTAGCCACATGCGATGCCCGAGCCGCTGCTTGGTCTTGCCCCGGCGAGCTATCGTGAACCGCTCTGCGGCGCGGATTCGCCTCTGCGAGCTTTGACACCTACCAATTCCAACACTGCGGTTTTCTGTGCATAGTGACGCACTTTGATCGCTTTTTGTTCTCCGTCCTGCTATGATTCAAATGCCGAATCGCCGCTGCTGACCTTCGGGCTCCTTGCGAGCGCCGTCAGGATTAGCGGCGGCACAAGCGGGGCGATTAGCCTTGCTTGGCGGGTTGCTGGCTCGGTGACAATTGTCGCCGCGCTCAGGCCCGGAGACGGTCCGCGCCCCTCGGCTGGACAGCGCGCGACTGGAGTTATGCCTATGAGGTACTGTGAGACGGTCGCCGAACAATTTTGTCCTCCGCCGGACGGAGCCGCATGCGAACTTGACATCACCAAAAAGCTGATAAGCTAAACGGGGGTGCGCGCAAGCGCGGAAGCGGAAGCAAAAACCAACGAGCCAGTCGGGGCGAAGTCTCAGGCTGACTGTTGCGACGATCTTTGTCGCTCTGACCTTCGGGCTCCTTGCGAGCGCCGTCAGGATTAGCGGCGGCACAAGCGGGGCGATTAGCCTTGCTTGGCGGGTTGCTGGCTCGGTGACAATTGTCGCCGCGCTCAGGCCCGGAGACGGTCCGTAGCCGGGGAGAACTATGCTCACAGTCCCCACAGCTACTCCAAAGAAACGGTCGTCAACTAGTGGCCTTGCGAGTCGCGTGCGTGAGACAGCAACCCTGCTTCAGGCATGGCATGCAATACGCCGAAATGGTGAAACTTCGCGGAGCCCAAAGACACGCGAAGCCACTAGAAAATTCGGCGCCGATCTTCCGCGCCAATTGCGTCGTATCCAAGAGCGTCTGCGCAGATCACCTTACATATTTGCTCCCCAGATTGGTGCAACTCCCGAGAAGGCGAAGGGCAAAGGCAAACGTCCGCTTGTGATATCCCCCTTAGAAGATCGTATCGTTCAGCGCGCCATTTTGGACGTCTTGCAAGACGCAAACGAACTGCCGAAAGTACAAGAAGTGCTTGCTACCCCAACCTCAATCGGCGGTATTCGTGGTCGAGGCGTGGAACATGCAATCGCATTGATTCAGGACGCACACAGTCAAGCCAATGCCAACTTCGTCGCTGGTTCTGACATATCGGGCTTCTTTACGAGAATCAGTCAGTCTGAGGTTGTGAGCTTTCTCAGAGAACAAACCGATGATGACGAGTTTTTGGACCTGTTTGCGAGCGCGCTTCGCGTAGAACTGGTGAATGCGAACCAAATGACCCCCGACGACCTTAGGATGTTCCCCACCGACGATTTTGGTGTGGCGCAAGGCTGCCCACTTTCAGCGTTTGCCGGTAACGTCGCCCTTCGGACGTTCGATACGAAACTGAACGGAAAAGGTATTATCTGCATACGCTATATCGATGACTTCATATTGCTTGGAAAGTGCAAGGAAGCCGTTGCGAAGGCGTTCGATAGCGCCAGCGCTCACCTGGCGAAAATGGAAATGTCGATCTACAGACCCGAAGAACGGCCTGACAAGGCGTTCTTCGGATCAATCGGAGAAAATTTTGAGTTCCTTGGGTATCAGCTTGTACCGGGTATCTACCCACCCGCAAAAAAGAACCACGATCAGATTATTGAGTCTGTCCGCATGGAATTCGACCAAGGACGTGCACACATCCTGCGAGCCTTGCACCGCGACATTGGACGCAAACCACTTCAGCTTTACGCGCAGACCCTTGTGGCAGTCGATGGATTGCTGCGTGCGTGGAGCGGGTCGTTTCGGGCGAGCCGTTGCCTTAAGACCGCTAAGGAGATCGACGAAGCAGTGAACGAGCTTATCAGCGGGTTCATTGCCTTCTATAAACAAAATGTCGCGGGGCGTGAGAAAACAGATCGTCGCCGCGTCTTAGGCGTTCATGTATTAGCGGACGATGTTCGACGGAGATTACGCAGTTAGATCAACGGCGTTATCAGATTGACCTTCCCGCACCATTCCCAAGCGCGGCCATCCCGCCCCTGCCAATTAATGCAACAGCGCCCTAATTTGATGTGCGTGGATCGACACTTAGGGCGGTTGATATTACTCCGCGAAAGGGACTCGCAAAGGAAGCGGCAGCGGCGCGGGGCCGCTGCACAATACGCGATTGCCTTCGACCCGCAGGCGGTCTTCGGCGAGGTGGGCGAGCGCGGCCGGATAGAGCGTGTGCTCTTCCGCAAGAACACGGGCGGCAAGCGAGGCGGGCGTATCTGAATCGAGCACGGCGACCGCTGCCTGCGCGACGATTGGTCCTGCGTCCATCTCGGGCGCCACGAAATGCACGGTGCAGCCGTGGATTTTTACGCCATCCGCCAGAGCGCGTTCATGCGTCTTCAAGCCGCGATAGCTGGGTAGCAGGGCCGGGTGAACATTCAAAAGCCGCCCTTGCCATTGGCCAGTGAACCACGGCGTCAGCAGCCGCATGAAACCGGCGAGGCAAATCAGCTCGATCCGATGCAATTCAAGCAGCACCTGCATCGACCGCTCGAACTCCTCGCGCGGGCCGTAAATCTTGTGATCGGCGACGGCACAGGCGATGTTGTTATCCTTGGCGAAAATCAGTCCCGCCGCGTCCGGCCGGTTCGACACAACAAGCGCGATTTCGGCCGGGTAAGATGGATCTCGCGCGCGTTCAATCAAGGCCTGCATGTTGGAACCGCGGCCGGAAATAAGGATCGCCGTGCGTTTGCGCCGGAAGGTCACAGGTTGAGCTGGCCGCAATGGATGACTTGCTTAACTGATTCAGCAGGCACGACTGTTCCGAATTCAATCGGGTCCTCCCCTGCGGCGCCGAATGCACTCATGATCTCCGGCGCCTTTTTGGAATCGGTAATCGCAACCATCCCAATCCCGCAATTGAAGGTGCGAAGCATTTCTTCTGCGTCGACGCTGCCACTTTTGGCTAGCCATTTAAACACCTCTGGGACCGGAATTGCCGATAGATCGACCTTGATGGCAAGATGTTTTGCAAGAAGAACGCGTTCCAGATTATCGCTGCCCCCGCCGGTGATGTGAGCCAACGCCTTGACGCCGTCCGTCTCCGCGAGGACGCGTAGAACTGGTTTTACGTAGATGCGGGTCGGGGTGAGCAGAGCTTCGCCAAGGGTTTTTCCCGGCGCGAAAGGCGCGGGGTCCGTCCAGGCGAGGGAGGTTCGCTCCACGATTTTGCGTACCAGCGAAAATCCATTGGAATGAAGACCCGAGGATCGGAGGCCAAAAACCACGTCGCCTTCCTTGATGCTACCTCTGGGCAAAAGCTTTTCGCGCTCGACGGCGCCGACGGCACAACCCGCGAGGTCGTAGTCGGCGCCGTTGTAAAGACCCGGCATTTCCGCGGTTTCCCCGCCGATGAGCGCCGCGCCGGCCTCGATGCAGCCCTGCGCGATGCCTTTGACAATCTCCGCCCCGACTATCGGATCGAGCTTCCCGGTGGCGTAATAATCGAGAAAAAACAGCGGCTCGGCACCTTGCACAACGAGGTCGTTCACGCACATGGCGACGAGATCGATACCGATCGTGCCGTGAACGCCAGTTGCGATCGCAATGGCAACCTTTGTGCCAACCCCATCATTGGCGGCGACGAGAATTGGATCGGCAAAACCCGCCGCCTTGAGATCGAAAATTCCGCCGAAGCCGCCGATTTCGGCATCTGCACCGGGACGCTTTGTGGCGCGCACGAGCGGCTTGATCATTTCGACCATCGCATTGCCGGCATCGATATCGACGCCAGCGCCGGCATAGGTGAGGCCATCCCTATCGTTCATAGCGATCCCGCGCCAAACCCGCGATCGCCCGGGTCCGTTCCAGTTTCACGCAACGCAAAAAGCACAAGGTCATTGAAACAACAAATATTTCTCGATTCCAAAAGGGGTTGCCGGAATTTGCTGTAATCCCTGGCGGCTGCCAAGGCAAGCGCGCCGAAGTTCGCCGAACGGGCCAAACCCGCGCTATTGGGATCGGCCGGTCGTCATGTTAGACGCATGGGTGGAGTATCACCCATGGTCCAAAGCAACCCGCACGCCGCCGAATTCGGCAAGGCTTCTCGATAGCTGCGGGCGCCCTGACTTTAAGAACTT
>DATBQJ010000055.1:0-14105 GCA_036560885.1 Methylocella sp. | reverse complement strand
TGTTCAAGCGCGTCCTCTGACGCCTTGCACCCGCCCGTTTGATGTGGTTCTCTACAGCCTTGGCGACAATCGAAATTATTGAACCCATTCCAGCCATCCTTTCACTGGGAAGGAAATGTCTTTGATGAATTATCTCAATGCTTTAGACGCCTGCGTCTCGCACGATGGCATATTGACATGCACGAGGAGCAAAGCCATGCAACGTTTTACGATCCTGGGCTTGACGATAGTCGCGGCAATCGCCCTCCCTCTTGCTCCCGCCAGGGCCCTGAGCAAGGTGGTCGCGACCTACCATTACGACAATCTGCGCACCGGCTGGAACCGCAATGAAACAATACTGACCCCGGCAAATGTCGGACCCAGCACATTCGGCGTGCTCTCCAAGGTCGTGCTCGACGATCAAGTCGATGCGCAACCCCTTGTTGTTCCAAGCCAACAGATTATCGCCGGTTCCTTCACGCTTGGCTCGCCGGGAACGTATGAAGTCGTTTATGTCGCCACCGAAGCCAATACGGTCTACGCGATCAATTCAGCCAATGGCGCCGTGCTGGCTAAGAGAAACCTCGGAACTGCGGTACTAAACCCGGTTACATGCGGCACAAATAGTCCGAATGTGGGAATCAAGAGTACTCCAGTCATCGATATGACAACCAAGACATTATATGTCATCGCCTATACATTGATAAGCGGGACCCCAACCTATCAGCTTTTTGCCCTCAATCTGAAAGATCTGACCGACAGAATTGCGCCGGTCACCGTTGCCGCGTCGCACACGCTGAGCGATGGCACGACCTATAATTTCAACGCCGCATATCAACGGCAGCGGCCAGCGCTCTTAGAGTCATCCGGCGTTATTCCATTGGGGCTGCACTCGTCCGGCAATATCTACGCCGCCTTTGGCAGTTTTTGCGATTTCAACACCAATCAGTCGCGGGGCTGGGTTTTGGGGTGGCGGGCGAGCACACTGACGCCGCTTCCGGTGAACGAGTTGACCGACACGCTCGCGACGGGGAGCTTTTTCTTATCCTCCATTTGGATGTCTGGCTATGGCATAGCCGCCGACCCCACGGGGAATTTGTTTTTTTCGACCGGAAACTCCGCGACGGGCACCTATGATGGCGTCCGCAATATTCAAGAGAGCGTGGTGAAGCTCGACCCGCAACTCGGAAATCTTCTCGACATATTCACCCCATCGAACGAAAATTCTTTGGACGCAGCAGATGAAGACGTTTCGGCCGGGGGCGTGCTCCTCCTGCCGCCCCAGCCGGGTTCGTTTCCGAATCTGGCGGTGGCCACCGCCAAATCCGGAAATATGTATTTGCTCAATCGCAACAATCTGGGCGGGTTTACGCCGGGCGGACCCGACAAGGTCCTCGACACAAAAACCATCGGGCCTTGCTGGTGCGGGCCGTCCTATTTCACCGGTTCGGACGGGATCGGGCGGGTCGTGAGCAGCGGCTGCAGCGGCTGTACTACCACCAGCGGCGCGACCCTCGCCCAGATCACGGTCTGGAAGGTTCAGACCTCGCCCACGGTTGCCTTTGTCCAGGAAGGCGCAGCGTTGCCGGTCGCCAGCGGCCAGGATGGCGGAACCTTTACGGCGGTTTCGTCGAACGGCACAATGGCCGGGACCACGGTCATATGGGCGACCGGAGAACCGGTCGATTCCAACCCTGCCGCGGTCAATCTTTATGCCTTCGGAGCGGCGCCTTCGGGTGGCACGCTGCCGTTGCTGTATTCCTCGCGGGCGGGATCATGGCCCTTTACCGGCGCCAACGCCAATATCGTGCCGGTCGTGGCGAATGGAAAGGTCTATGTGGCGAGCAACAAGCAGCTGACGATTTTCGGCCTCGGCGGGCATTCGTTTGCGGCGAGCGCGGCTGCTGCGGCCGGGCCGGCGGCGGGCAATACCCAAGAGTCGCCGCATCAAGTGACTGGGGTTCTTCAATCGGCCACCGGCACCGCGCTCGCGCTGCGGACGCGGGCCGGCACCATCGCGCGGCTCGACGATTCGGAAGCTCTCCGCAAGAAGCAAACCAGCGTCCTGGTACCGGGAAAGGCATACACGGCGCAGGGAACCTATGATTCGACCGGCGCGCTGCATGCAAGTACCCTTGCGCGGGCGAAGGGTTCGCCCGCACTTTGGCCGCCGGATCGCTGACGCGTCCCGCGCGCGTTGCGGCGGGCGAGCGGCGAGACAACAAAGCCCCGTGCGGAAAGTCGGCACCGGCGATTGCAGCAGACATTTTGACCGAGGCCGGAGCCAGGTGCGAGATCGCTCCGGCAGCGGCCGAGGACTGCGAGCTAATTTGCGGCAGCGGATACCGTGTCTGATGACTGGCCGTTCACGACCAATCGGCCGTTCAGAAGCCAATTATCGTAGACCTGAGAAACCCTGAGATTTTCCACGCGGGCGGCTGAGCCATGAGGGACAGTCACTCCGTTCAGACCAAGGAATCCTTGCGCAATTCGAGAAATCGCAATCTTGCCTTTTCGGACACTCCAATGGCAATGCTCTTTCAAATGAGTCTGACCGGCGGTAGCACTGTCGCATGCGCGAGGTTCGATTTTCATGACCGCTTCTTCGGAACAACGCATTCTGCTCATCGCCGGCGGGGGCATCGCGGCTTACAAAACGCTCGATCTTATCCGGCGTTTACGCGAGCGTGGGTTTTTTGTACGGACTGTGATGACGGCAGCGGCGCAGCGCTTCGTGACGAAGCTCGCGGCCGAAAGCCTGACTGGAAACCGGGTTTTCGACGATCTCTTTGCACTGACCGATGACTCGGGGATGGGCCATATCGAGCTTTCCCGCGACGCGGACCTTCTAGTCGTCGCCCCCGCAACAGCGGATATTCTCGCAAAAATGGCGCATGGCCTGGCCAACGACCTTGCCTCGACGTTGCTTCTCGCCACGGATAAGAAAATTCTCGTCGCCCCCGCGATGAATTTGCGCATGTGGCTGCATCCGGCGACCCAACGCAACGCCACAATATTGCAAAAGGATGGGGTGGTTTTCGTTGGTCCCGAGGACGGCGGCATGGCATGCGGCGAGTATGGCCCCGGCCGGATGAGCGAGCCGCTCGCGATCCTTGCGGCGATCGAGCAGCTTTTGGCGGGCGACACCCGCATCCCATTGCCAGCGGGCGTTTCCAACAATCAAGAGGTCACGGGCTTGCTCGCTGGGCGGCGCGTGCTCGTGACCTCGGGGCCGACGCATGAGCCAATTGACCCAGTGCGCTACATTGCAAATCGCTCGTCGGGCAAGCAGGGTCATGCGATTGCGGCCGCCGCTGCCGCCGCCGGCGCCGATGTCCTACTTGTGTCGGGGCCGGTCGTATTGGCCGATCCGTTGGGCGTCAGTACCATTCATGTCGAAACCGCGCGGGACATGCTGAGGCAAGTCGAGGCGGCGCTGCCCGCCGACATATATATCGGCGTCGCGGCGGTCGCCGATTGGCGGGTGGCTGAAACAGCCCCCGCGAAGATCAAGAAAGATTCAAAACGAACCGTTGGTCTGAAACTCGTCGAAAATCCGGATATTCTGGCGGCGGTTGGGCAAATTTCCAAGGACCGCCCTGCCCTGGTCGTGGGTTTCGCGGCGGAGAGCGAAAAGCTTGGGGACAATGCACAAGCCAAACTCATCGCCAAAAACTGCGATATGATTGTCGCCAATGACGTGAGTGGAACTTCCGGCGTGATGGGCGGCGAGAACAATAAGGTGTTGATTTTAACCAAAGAGGGCAAAGAGTCCTGGCCCTGGTTGACCAAGCAGGAGGTGGCGCGCCGCCTCGTTGCCCGGCTGGCCGCAATGCTTTCGGAAACCGGCCGATGAACGCGGCAACCGTCAAGGTCGGATTGAAACGCTTGCCGCATGGCGAGGGCTTGCCCTTACCCGCTTATCAGACCCCGGGAGCCGCGGGAATCGATCTTTTCGCCGCTCTGCCGCGCGACACGAAAATCGTGCTCGAACCGGGTGGCAGGTATCTGGTTCGCACCGGCATGGCGCTCGATATCCCGCAAAACTACGAGGCCCAGGTGCGACCCAGATCCGGGCTCGCCCGCGACCATGGCGTCACCGTGCTAAACGCGCCGGGGACAATTGATTCCGATTATCGCGGTGAGATTTTGGTGCTGTTGATTAATCTCGGCGACGAACCCTTCGAGATCCTCAGGGGCGCCCGGATCGCCCAGCTTGTCGTCGCGCCGCTCACAAAGGCGGTCCTCATCGAAACCGGGGAATTGACCCCGACCGCGCGGTCCAGCGACGGGTTTGGATCGACCGGACGAATGGCCGGCCGGGAGGAGCCCCGGTGATTCTCCTGTCCCGCCGCGGCCATCTTGCTCTCGCCGCGGTCGTCGATATAGCGATTCATGCTCGGCCGCTCCCCGTCGCCGCGAAGGCTCTGGCCGCGCGGCTCGAATTGCCGCCGCGGCACATTGAGGCGTTGCTGCAGAGTCTAGTTCACGCCAATATTTTGAAAGGTGTTCGCGGTCCGCGTGGCGGCTATGAATTGGCGCGCGAGCGCCGCCGGATCACCGCGGCTTCGGTTTTGCGCGCGGCCTCGAGCGAGAACGGCGGCGGCGAGGCGCCGCACTGCCGGTTTGTCGCGCAGTTGATCGCGCCAATCGTCGAAGCGGCGGGCAAGGCCTTTCTGGATGAGCTTGACACCATCACCATCGACGATATTTGCCGGCGCGCGGAGAATTTGAAGCTGGGCGACGAAAAAAATGCGGGCGCCGACTTTACGATTTGATCTATCCGGCACGGGCAAGTGGGAATGCGCCTCCCGGAGGCCCCGACTCCGCCGCCAGGGATCAATGCAAGCTTACCATTTCGAGTTCTTGGCTCATCGCGCTAGCCATCGCGGCATCGCGCGAATCGGTAACGAACAACGGCGTGCCGTCGGCCGCAAGCAGTGCAAAGAGCTGGAGTCCGGGCTCAATCGCGGGCGCCGCCGGGAAAAGCCGGCTCAAATCCTCCGAACGGATAGGCTTCAGATAGGCAACACGGCCATCGCCGAGGCTTGCCAACTGTTCGTTGGTGAGTGAGGGCCAGGACAAAGGATCGTTCGTATTCAACATCTAAGCATCTCCTCACATAGCGGTCTCCGCAGACCCGCCGACCCATCCCCCGCACTTTCGTAAGCCTCTTGGCTCCTAAAGCGGCACGTGTAATGGAATCCTCGAAGGCATCCCATAACTTTTCCACCGATCCGGATATGGAGATAGCCATACTTCATTCAAGGGCTTTTGTGGCAATAGCTGGCACCGGTCACACGACTGCTAAGCTTCCAATAACCATGGTATGCGGGCCTCGCGGTGCCGGCATGGAGGATGCGCTCCTCGGCCGCTGCAATCATATGGAAGGGATTTGACGATTCGCTTTCGTCGCAACCGTGGCGGACCCGCTTCAAATCCGGATGTGCCGTTGCAACGCATTCGCTATTCATGCCGGGCCTCACGATACGCCTCTACGCCATTTTTCACGGCAACGGCAACGGCGCGGCGTTGCCGGAAACAGCACCGTCTGCGATTGGCGACCACTCTCTTATCGCGCGGGGTTACTAAGAACACTGGAAAGTCGCGCCAGCGACGGCCTTCACATCGCGCCGGCGGGCGTGGAGTATCCGCTCCGTGTAGCCATTGGGCTGTGCACGGCCCTCAAAAATCAGATCCGCCGCTGCTTGAAAGGCATGACCATCGAAGCCGGGCGCCATCCGCCGGTAGAGTGGGTCGCCGGCATTTTGCTTATCGACGACGTCCGCCATTCTTTGCAGAGTTTCCATCACCTGCTCGCGCGAGACAATCCCATGGTGCAGCCAATTAGCAATGTGCTGGCTCGAAATGCGTAAGGTCGCGCGGTCCTCCATGAGCCCAATGTCATGGATATCCGGCACTTTGGAACAGCCGACGCCTTGGTCGATCCAACGAACGACATAGCCCAGAATCCCCTGGCAATTGTTGTCGAGCTCGGCCTGAATATCGTCTGAGGCCCAGTTCGCCCTGCCGACTGGAATCGCGAGGAGGTCGGAAAGTTGCGGCGGACTGCGCCGGGCAAGTTCCTTCCACCTGGCCGCGACATCGACCTTGTGATAATGCACCGCGTGCAGGACGGCGGCCGTCGGCGAAGGCACCCAGGCTGTATTTGCCCCGGCAAGCGGATGCACGATCTTCTGCGCGAGCATATCGGCCATTCGGTCCGGCGCGGCCCACATGCCTTTGCCAATTTGTGCCCGCCCGGGCAAGCCGCAGGCGATGCCAACGTCGACATTGGCATTCTCGTAGGCGGCGATCCAGTCGGTGTTCTTCATGTCGTTCTTGCGGACCATGGGACCCGCTTCCATCGAGGTGTGAATCTCGTCGCCGGTGCGGTCGAGGAAGCCGGTATTGATGAAAAACACACGGTCGGCTGCCGCCGCAATGCAAGCCTTGAGATTGACGGAGGTTCGCCGCTCCTCGTCCATTATGCCCATCTTTATCGTATGTCGCCGCAGCCCCAACATGTCCTCGACCGCGGAAAAAAGCGCATCGGCGAGCCCGACTTCCGCCGGCCCATGCATTTTTGGCTTCACAATGTAGATCGAGCCGCTGCGGCTGTTGCGCGGCCCCTTGACGCGCTTGAGATCGTGGATCGCGATCAGCGAAGTGACCGCAGCGTCTAGAATGGTTTCCGGAATTTCGTTCCCACCGGAGTCGAGCACCGCATCGGTTTCGATGTGATGGCCAACATTGCGCACTAGCAACAAAGCGCGCCCATGCAAGGTCATCGGGGCGCCTTCCCGGCTGATATAGGTGCGATCCTCGGCAAGTCGCCGCTGGACTATCAATCCGTTCTTTTCGAGATTTGCCGTCAACGTGCCCTGCATCAGCCCAAGCCAATTGCGGTATAGCGACACCTTGTCCTCTGCATCCACCGCCGCGACACTGTCCTCCAGATCTATGATCGTGCTGAGAGCGGATTCAAGAATGACATCCGCCACGCCGGCTTTGCTCTCCGCCCCGACCAAGCTATTTTGATCGATCTCGAGCTCAATATGCAGGCCATGGTGGCGAAGCAGCACGACAAACGAGTCGAGCGACTTCTTTTTATATCCGGCGAACCGGCCAGGATGCCGCAGCCGTGTGTCCAGGCCGTTTTCAAGCGTTGCAACGAGCTCGCCGCCAGTGACCTTGTATGCAGTGACTGCCTGGTGGCTGCCTTTCGCGAGCGGAACCACGTCGTCGAGAAATGCACGGACCCAATCGATGACCTTGGCACCACGCACCTTGTTGTAGCCCTTTCCGCGAGCCGCACCCTCGCTTTCGGAAATGGCGTCCGTGCCGTAGAGCGCATCGTAAAGACTGCCCCAGCGCGCGTTTGCCGCGTTGAGGGCGTAGCGGGCGTTCGACGCCGGAACAACAAGCTGCGGCCCGGCGACCCGCGCGATCTCCAGAACATTTTCGGTGCGAACGGTAAAATCACGCGGCTGCGGGACGATATAGCCAATATCGCGGAGAAAGTCGTGATAGCTCGCTGGGTCGAAAGGCCTCGTCGCGGTGAGGCGGTGATAGGCGTCGATCTTTTCCTGCAGCTCGTCGCGAACCCGCAATTGGCCGCGAACAAGCGGAGCGAAATCGCCGATAAGCCCCGCGAGCCCGCTCCAAAATTGGCCGGCGCCGATGTCCGTTCCGGGCAGGACCTCGCTGCCGATAAAGTCGTGCAGGATTTTCGCAACCCTGATTTCGCCGGTTTTCTCGTAATCCATCATGTTCCCGCTACAAGTTCAGGTTTACTTGCTAACAATTACCATGCCGCGTCCGATCATGCTCGCCGCCAGGGCCGCCAACAACCGTCCCCTGCAAAGTCCCGGCAAAACAGAGCGCTGGGACTTGTAATATTGTTTAGTCCGGTGTGGTGCCGTGCAAGGGTGATGGTGAAACGTATGGGCGAACCCTTTCAACCATGGTGTAGCGCGTCGCGCGCCGCCGCCGCCGTGTCGCGGCGCATCCATGCAAAACTTGTCTCACAATCCCTCGTGTTGTAGCTAGGCGTGCATCACCCCAGCACAACGCGGAACCAAACACCTAACGCCGTGATCAAGCAATGCGACTCCCCGACTTCATATGCGCCGGCGCGCAGAAATCCGGGACAACGTGGCTCTATGCCCAGCTCTCCCAGCATCCTCAAGTTTTCATGCCGGAAAAAGAGCTTAACTTCTTTTACCGGCGGCTGCCCGAATCGTGGTATCAGGAGCGGTTCAGCGGCGCTGCCGCCGGGCAGCGTTGCGGCGATATTTCGCCCAACTATGCAGCGTTCGAAGGGCTAGCTGAGCGCATTCATGAGACCTGTCCGGACGCCGTGATCGTCCACTTGCTGCGTAACCCGGTCGAGCGTGCCTTTTCGCAGTGGAAGATGGCCCGGCACCTCGGCAACATCCCGTTCGATACCCCCTTTATCGAGGCCTTTCGCGGCAATCTTCAATATATGCGGCGGCGGGGAAGATATTCGACAATCATACAAGAGTATGCGCGATTTTGGCCGTTGGGAGAGCGCCTTGCCGTCTTCTGGTACGACGATATCAGAACCCGGCCGGCCGAATTGCTTAGCGAGATCGCAGCATTTTTGCGCGTCGATCCGGGATGGGAACCGCAGGACCTTCATACTGTCGTCGCGGCGAGCCCGGAAGAAACGGTCATCGACGCGCGCGACGCGTCCGAAGTAGCGCAATACTACGCACCGTTCGATCGGCAGCTCCGTTCTCTGCTGGGAATCGCCGCATTACCTTGGCCGGTCGTATAGGATACACTGTGCCGGGTCGAGCAGGACATCGGCCGTAAAGGCGGCAGGACAGGCGGCATGCCAGAATACCCGGCAGGGCGGAAGCTAACTGCGGCGGAACAGCCTGCAGACGCAATTCCCATTTACCGGCCCCGTTTGCCATCGGCGGACGCACTTCGGCCCTATCTGGAATTGCTGGATCACACGCGTTGGTACTCGAATCATGGTCAGCTGGAGCGGCAATTGGCAGCCAGGCTGTCCCGCCTGCTCGGCTCAGTGGAACCGATCATTGGAACTGCCTGCTCCGGTACTGCAGCGCTGACCGGGGCGATCCTCGCCCGCGCCGGGCGGGCATCGGCGGCACGGCCATTATGCCTCTGCCCTGGCTACACCTTTGTCGCCACCGCCGGGGCAATCGAGCAATGCGGCTACGTCCTCCATCTTGTCGATGTCGATGCAGCCAGCTGGGCATTGGATCCGGCGACACTGATGGCGCATCCAGAGCTGTCGCGGGCCGGATTGGTTGTTCCCGTGGCGCCGTACGGACGCGCCATTGCGCAGGAACCCTGGCGCCGGTTCGAGAACCTGACGGGGGTTCCGGTAGTGATCGATGGCGCCGCCGGTTTTGAACGTCTGGAAGATGATCCCACCTCGCATATTGGACCTATCCCGGTGGCACTCAGCTTCCACGCGACGAAGGTTTTCGCCACCGGCGAGGGCGGCGCAATCGTGACGACAGGTTCCGCGCTGCTGCTTCGCTCGATCCAGGCGTTGAATTTCGGGTTTATGGGAGCGCGCCGCAGCGACATCGCCGGAACTAACGGCAAGATGAGCGAGTATCACGCCGCGGTTGGTTTGGCGGAGCTCGATGGCTGGTTTCGGAAGCGGGCTGATTTCGCCAAGATCGCCGGTCTTTACCGGGAATGCGCGGCCCGCCACGGGCTCGGACCGCGCCTGATCACCGCCCCCACGATCGCCTCGTGCTATGTTCTCTATGAAGCGGCCAGCCTTGCCGAGGCGCGGGCGGTAAAAGCGGCGCTGGCCGAAGACGCGATCGAGTACCGCCATTGGTACGGGCTGGGGCTGCACCGCGAGCCCTATTTTGCGGCGGCAGGAGGCGATCCTCTCCCCAGCGTCGAAGCCCTGGCGCCGCGGCTGATCGGTCTGCCGGTGGCGCCCGACCTCACGCCCGCCAGCATCGCCCGCATCGTTGCCGTGATCGCGAATGTGGCGAAGAGGGTGTGTGCGTGACCAAACCTCGATCCATATCGGGAAGAGTCTCAACCGTAACTATGCGGCAACGCGCTACGCGTTTTGCAGCAACCGGCTGGAAAGGCCGCCGCCTTTTTCCGCTGAGCCTTTCCCCCAGATGGCGGTACATTGTTCCCCATCACCCCGCTGCGGCAGCTCGCATGAACGCATCTCGACTGGCTGTATCATAGTCGGGGTAATCGAACAGGTTAAGCAACGACAGGTGGCGATGCCGGACGGCCGGCGCGATACCGGTGTCGTAGCCGGCATCGCGGAATTTGCGATCGAGTGTGCCATCTGTGCCGGCACCCACGCGCGTCAGCGCGGCGCAGCGCATGAGTAGCATCCGGCCTGGCGGGTTGTGCGGGTAAGCCAGGCCGCTCGGGCCGGCGTTATCGAGATTCTGGCCGCGTTCCGGGCTGTGGAGCTTGATCAGAGCCGCAAGCCGTTCGTCGTCGAGACCGGGCTCGGCGATCCGCGCGCGTTCCCAGGGGATGAAATCCTCCTTGTCGATGGCGGGGCCTACCATGGCGAGCTTTTGGTTCCGATCCATCAATCCAACGAAGGCGCCGAGCCAGCAGGGATCGCTACCCTCGACGATGACATCGCCCTCGACATAGCCGAAGAAAGGGCCGCTACTCTCTACCAGCGACCAGATCGTCTTCCACAGTTCCCGCGGATCGTTTCGCGGCGAGCGGATCACCTCGGCGAACATGCCGCGGCGCGCAAAGCCGGCGGTGACCACGCCGACGAGCGGATCATCCGATGCCATGTCGAGCAGCACGAAGCGGTGCGGATATCGCGTGCAGCGATACAGGCTATCAAGTGAGGCCCAAAGATAGAGCGGCCGATTGCGGCAGGAAATCAAGACGGTAATCGGTTGCGCCATTGGCTCGCCGCAGGAATTTAAATCAAAGCGGGTTTGCGACCGCCGCCGCGAGCTGTCGCGCCGCGCATTCGCTCCAAGGGAGCGGCCTAATTCGCTCTCCCGTGGCGGCCGATTGCAAACGTACGGCAACAAAGGCCGCAAATTGCTTCCCGCTCCGCGGTCCATGTTTTAAAGCGAACGCCGACCGGTTCTCTCTTGGCGGTCTTTCCCGATATTTAGCATCAGCTCCTGGCCAGCCCCGGCAGACCCGCATTTTGCTTTGTCTGAAGCAGGCCCACAGTGCCGGTGTAAAGGTTCCCCCCTTGGCGGCACTTCGGCAGCCGGGGCCGCCAGCGATTAACCCTCCCCGCAACAATGCGGGAGAGGGTTTCTCGACCGGGTACTTTCCACCGCCCGCGACGGTGCCGGAAAGGAATGGCTAAACCGCTGCGTTCCCTCAATGACTTCCGTGCAGCGAACCCCAACCGGTGCACATATTCCAAGGAATAAGGGTGGAAGACAGGGTATACGAGGGGTCGTAGCCTTCCCCTAAGCTATTGGGAAAGGCCGTCGTCCCAACGGGAGCGGGAAAGAAGTTTACCCCGCCGGGGCCGCAGAGGCCACTAGAGACGTTGGTGAAGTAAGTGGTGAGCGTCCCTTTGGCCGGCAAATTGTAAATATTCTTAAGCGCGTTGAAACTGGTGGCCCAAACGAAGCCCGACCGGTTAACGATAGCCGCAGCCAACGCGGTCGCAGCGCCGGTGCCGCCCGCAAAGGCAAACCCGCCAAAACTTGAGGTGTTGTAGACCCAAACCCCGTTAGCAGGATCGGCGACCAAGGCCATATCGGGTGTGCCGCGCTGAGTCCCGACGATAGAGGCGATGACGTTCTGGTAGGTCGGAATCGGCTCAAAGACGCTGGGGCCGCCACCGGTGCCTAAACTCTGCGTGCTTCCGGACATAACGACGTCGGCCGTGCTGTTGTTCCAAACCGCCTCGCTCTGGAAGGCGCCAGTGGTTTGGTTGCGGCTGATGGTCGTGCCGCCGACCCCTATGACGTTCGGAGACGCCGCCGGATAAAGCACTCCCGGATTATTGCCGGCGGCCGCGAAATAGACAACGTTGGCGCCGGTGAAGGTGGAGTCGTTAACCGTCTCGCCGCTGAATTCAGGCAAGCCCCAGCTCATCGAAACCACGCCGGAGCCAGCCAATTGTACGCATTTCGTCGCGACCGCGACAGCATTGAGCAAGTCAGTAAGTGAATCCGAATTGGCTTCGACCAAGTAAATATGGGCACCGGGCGCGATCGCATTCGCCATCTCGATATCCAAAGACGCTTCGATATCCCAGCCGGTACCTGTGCTGTCCGGAGGTTGCACACCGTTAGTGCAGCCCGCGGAGGGAACGCCAGTTCCAAAAATCACCGTAAATGTCGCTGGGGTCACACCGAACTGGGCGTCGAAGGCGGCCAGATCGGTCGCCGCATTTGGATTGTCGAAGGCATCAACAATGGCGATGGCTCGCGAGCCGCCCGAGGTGTTGGTTGTCACGGTGTTGGGCTCGCAGCCCGAGGCTACGGCGACGAGCCGGTAAACGCAGGCGATGGAGGCCGGAGTCTCGGCCAGGTAACCTGCGAAGGGCGGCCCGACAACCAGCGGCCTTACTGCCTTGGGGAAACCGCCCTTGGGTGGAATCCCCGCCACGACGTTCGTATGAGCGAAGCCGGGCTTCGTCGTCCGGCCCGACGGCGGCGTGAAAAAACGCGCTCCCGGGGGAAAGGGTAGCACCTCGCCCGAAGCAGACTTGAGGACAATGGTGCGGCCGCCGCCCGGCACCTGTGCCGCGCCAACTTTGACGCCGCTGCCCGGAGTTTGCGCCGCTCCGGCGTTGATTGTGAGCAGCGCCGCTGCCAGGCAGGCCCACGGCAAAATCCTTAGCTGGTTCCGGGTAAGCATAATCAAGTTCTCCCTTTGCGCGGGGTGCTAAATTTGGGCCCAAACCCATTGCGCGGCGGGGTTTGGGAAAATTGATGCGGATGTTTTAGCTATGTCGGCGGTGTTGTCAAGATAACAGCCGGTGCGGAACTGCGCGATACAGAGTGCAGCGGCTTGCGAGCTATTGGGGTCGCCTCGAGCTGGGGCAGATTGCGTTTGTTAGGCGCGTTCCGTAGGGTGGGGAAACGGCAAAGATCGCGCAAGCCGGAACGGCCAGGATCGTGGGAAAGCCATAGGTTGGGAAAGCAGATATGGCGGAAATCGTCATCTTTGGAGCCAGCATGAGCGCCGAGGTCGCCAAGGCTTACCTCGAGGCCCATACCGTGCATCGCGTCGTCGGTTTCACGGTCGATCCCGCATATGCGACGAGCGATCGATTCTGCGATTTGCCGCTTGTTGCGTGGGATCGTCTTGAGGAGGCGTTTCCGCCCGATCGCGTGGAGCTGCTCGGTCCGATTAGCTACCGGTTGTTGAACGAGTTCAGACGCGACCGATTCTTCGAAGGAAAGGCGCGCCATTACCGTTTCGCCTCGTTCATCCACCCAGATTGCCTTCACTATGCCAACGAAATCGGCGAACATTGTTTCATCGGGCCAAGCGTCATCGAGCCGGGTGCGCGGATCGGTAACAATGTGATCGTCTGGGGGGGCAGCTACATCGCTCATCACTGCGTCATCGGCGACCATACTTTCATATCCGGCCTGGTCGGCATCGCCGGCGGCACACGGATCGGCGAGCGCTGCTTTCTTGGCGGCCATGTTGGTGTTAGCAATAGCCTGACAATCGGCGATGGCTGTCTGCTGTCATTTGGCGCGATCGTGACTAGGGATTTGCTCCCGAACTCGGTCGTGCGACGCGGCGGCGGCGATAAAACCACGCCGTTTGCGAGTTCGCGGGTGCGCCGGCTGCTGTGAGCACATCCATACCGGCCCGCGGGCGCAGTGATCCACGGGTTTCCGGTCAAGTCATTATGGAGCCGCGCGAACGCCTGGAGCTCGAAAATCTGCGGGCCCAGGCAGTCGCAAAGACGCTGCCGCCACGCGCCGGCCTTTCCCGATGCCGGCCGCTCGCCGCCGCGACGCGTGGGTCGCGTCAGCGATCCGGCGGCCAAAGTGCGGGCGAACCCTTCGCCCGCGCGAAGGCATTTGCATGCAGCGCACCGGTCGAATCATAGGTTCCCTGCGCCGTGTATGCCTTTCCCGGTACCAGGACGCTGGTTTGCTTCTTGCGGA
>DATBQJ010000054.1:0-3348 GCA_036560885.1 Methylocella sp. | reverse complement strand
GCTCGCAACTCGGTAGAGAGTCACTTTGAACTTCTACTTTGCGTCAATGGCGATCATTCGCACCATTAAGAAAAATCCAAGCGTCGGCGCAATCGAATCTAGCCGTGCTCGAAATCTGCGACCACGGACTGAAGCGGGTCGCTGCCGACATGAACGGAACCAGTGAAGGGATGATCGATTGATACGATCACAAGAAGACCCATGAACACGATGACCGACAGGATGCCGGTCATCATGACCTGAGCCGCTAAGTTCTCGGTGCCGAAAAAGAACGTGAATCCCACGGTTAGTACTGCGCCGCAATATAGGACCAGCCATACGATCCCGGGGACAATGCCGGTTGCAAGGTGAAGCCGGGTGCGACGGGCCTGGGTGACCGCATCCAGCTGCTTGAACGTCTCCGCAAAAATTTCTGGCTGTCTCGATCCGTTCACCATCAAGTGTAGGGCGGCCGCATACAGTGCATCGAGCGCTTTCGTCACCTCGTGGCTTTCGTTTCCTGTCGCCATCAGCGGCCAGTCCCGTTCGATCGCAAGCCTAAGGTAGTTGCTCATGGCCGCCCGTGTCGCGACCGCTTCGGGGTCCGGGCCAGTAGTGAGCCGATAGATTGTTGCGGAGGCTCCGGCCTCTTGGACAACCGCGATCTCCGCATCACTGAACTTCTCCCAGACGACGATCACGGCAAAGGCGAGAAGGACCGCGTAGATCACACCGACTGTGGCGAATTTGAAGCCAGCGATGTCGTTATTGCTGGCCAAATGCTCGAGACCAATCCGGTGGCGCATCAAGACCGGTCCGCACATCGCGGCGATCGTGGGGAGGACCACCAACAGGATCGCGGCGGCCCACAGAGGAAGTTCGGCCAGGAAGATTGACACGTTACTGTTTCCTTTGCCGCGCGGAAGTGCAGCTGCGGGTACTGTCGCAGCCTGTTCGGCTTGCATGACCCAATTTATTCGCTTGCTCGAGCTCAGCTTGGCAAACGCCGCGATAGGCTCCAGTGGCTTGGACGATTGGAATTGGCATTGAAATAGTAACGTGTCCCCCGCTTTGCTGAATATTTATTCGGCTCCGGCAACCGCCACGCGGTTACCGTGGGCAATAAAGTTAAAGACATCGCTCCGTGCTTTCGGCGTGGTCGCTCTCCTACCATAGTGGGAAGCCTGAATATTAGCATTTATTCGATTATCAGAAAGAGATATTTCCCATCGACCCGGCGACGGGATGAGTTGCCAATTGGATAGTGCGGTTGACGTCGACTATGTCCGAGTTGGGTCATGAGAAGAAGTTAAACTGGCCCCACTGGCCGCAATTCATGGATCGGGAGGCCGCGCGCGGTTGAACTATGCTTCGTTTCTTTCTCTCGCGCGTCGCGGCGGCGGTTCCGACGCTCTTTATCATCGTCGCCCTTGCGTTTTTCCTGATGCGCCTCGCGCCGGGCGGGCCTTTCGATACTGAGCGGGCACTCGATCCGGAAATCGCCAAGAACCTGCGCCGAATCTATAAACTCGACCTGCCTCTCATCGAGCAATTCTGGCTCTATCTGCAAAGTGTCGCCCATGGCGATCTCGGCCCCAGCCTGCATTGGCGCGATTTTTCCGTCGCCGAGCTCTTTGCCAAAGCGCTCCCGATTTCGGCTTCGCTCGGCGCGAAGGCGATGCTCCTAGCGATCCTCACCGGAACGGCGCTGGGACTGGCAGGCGCAATGAGCAAAGGCGCAATTGGTCCGCACCTGGTCGATGCCGCGGCGATCGTCGGCATCGTTTTGCCCGTTTTTGTCGTCGCTCCCTTGTTGCAGCTCGCTTTCGGCTTGTCGCTTCATATTCTGCCGGTTGGCGGCTGGAACGATGGCGCATGGCAAAACCAGGTCCTGCCGGTAATCACGCTTGCCCTGCCGCAGATCGCGATTGTGGCGCGGCTGATGCAAGCGGCCCTTCGTGATTCGCTGGCGATGCCGCACATCCGGACGCTGCGGGCTTTTGGAATGCCGGGCTATCATATTTACATTCATGCCCTGCGCGGCGCTTCTGCGCCAGTTGTATCTTATCTTGGCCTTGCCGCCGCCAATGTGCTCACGGGCTCCGTTGTGGTCGAGACCATTTTCGGAATTCCAGGCATCGGCCGCTATTTCGTCGATGGCGCGCTTGGCCGCGATTATACGCTGGTCATGGGCACGGTGATCGTCGTCGCGGCAGCAGTCCTTCTGTTTAATCTCATCGTCGATCTCCTGCTCGCCTGGCTCGATCCAAGAGTGCGTTATGATACGAGGCCGCGATGAGTGAGCGTACGCCAACAGTACAACTGTCCCCGCCCAACTGGCCAATGCGGGCGAGCCTCGCCATCCTCGCTTTGATCGCGCTTCTTTGTCTCATCGGGCCGCTCGTTTTGGGCCACCCCTACGATCAGGTGTACCGCGATTACGTGCTCGTCCGGCCCTCGCTTTTCGCGCATCCGGATGCCACGGAAACGCGCGAGGCGCTAGAGGCGATCACGCGGCGCATGCGCGTTGCCATCGAAGCTTCCCGCGAGGAAGACGGAGTCGTGCGTATCACGCTGAGCAGCGCCAAGCCGCTCGATCACCGCGCATTGCGTGCCTTCGAGCGCTCCGATGTTTTTGGGCGTCCGTGGATCGTTGAAACGACGGACGAAGGCCGCCGTCTTTCCATTGACGTGCCCTTGAAACGGGAGGTTTTTCTGTTCGGGACCGACGCCAACGGCCGCGATCTGTTCACGAGGACACTTATCGCGGGCCGCGTTTCGCTCGCCGTGGGCCTGCTTGCCTCTTTCGTGGCCCTGACCATCGGCGTTGCCTATGGTGCGGTCGCGGGCTATGCCGGCGGACGCGTCGATGCGCTGATGATGCGCATCGTCGAGATCGTTTATGCGCTCCCATTCATTTTTTTCGTGATTGTTCTCGTGATGGTATTCGGGCGTCATTTCGCGCTGATCTTCGTGACGATCGGCGCCGTCGAGTGGCTCGACATGGCGCGGATCGTGCGCGGCCAGACGCTTTCGATCAAGCAAAGGGATTTTGTCGCGGCCGCGGAAGCGCTTGGCGCGAGTGCCCCTTCTATACTTTGGCGCCATGTCATACCCAATGCCTCGGGGCCAATCCTTGCCTATCTCGCCGTGCTCGTTCCGCGGGTCATCCTGCTCGAAAGTTTCGTGTCGTTTTTGGGCCTTGGCGTGCAAGAGCCGCTGACGAGCTGGGGCGTGCTTGTCGCCGATGGCGCCCGTAACATTCAAGGCTCCATCCATCTTCTGATTTTTCCCGCGTTATTCTTGGGCGCCACGCTCGGTGCGTTGCAGAGTCTGGGCGACGGGTGGCGCGCGCGGGGGCTTGATGGA
>DATBQJ010000053.1:0-12220 GCA_036560885.1 Methylocella sp. | reverse complement strand
GCCCCTGTGAAACCAAAACATCTACCCGGCGCAGTTTGGCGATGATCTCCTCAGGCTTGTGGCGCTTTATCGGCATTTGCGGTCCTCCTTTTCATGTCCAAAGACATACCTCACGGTGGACCAGTTCAGAGGGGGCGGATCAACCGCGAGAGGCGTCATCACTCCCGCCGAGACGGCACCAGTCAATGCACAGGTGTCCGGCGTGATTGAGGCGCTCCATTGCGACGCCAAGATGCACGTGAAGGCGGGTCAGCTTTGCGCGAAAATCGATCCGCGCCCCTATCAAATCGCTGTAGATCAAAGCAGGGCTGGCCTGCAAGCAATCGAGGCTCAACTCGAAAAGGACCAGACGAATCTGGCCTCGGCGAAAGCAGCTCTCGAGCGCCAGGAGGAGCTGGCCAAACGCCGGATCATCTCCCACAAAGCGCTCGACAAGTCACGTAAGTCTTTTGGGACGGCGCAAGCGGAGGCAACGCGCGACAAGGCAAATGCCGCCGAACTCCAAGCGGCGCTTCATACCGCCGAGACCAGCCTCGGCTCCACCGATATCGTTTCGCCGCTTGATGGAACTGTCGTGTTGCGCAAGGTCGAATTAGGCCAGACTGTCATGGCGAGCTCGAAAACGCCACCGCTCTTCGTCATTGCTGGGGATCTCTCTCTCGTTCACATCGACGCCACGCCTAGCACACAGGACAGCCGCGAGGTCAAGCCCGGCGACAAAGTTACGTTTACCGTGGACGCTTTTCCGGACCGTCAGTTCTCGGGCACGGTGACGGAGATTCGGCCGTCACCAATCGATGAGCGCGCCGCTCTTCCCGGCATCGTCATCAGCACACCTAATCCAGATCTTTTGCTCAAGCCGGGCATGGCGGCGACAATCAGGATCATGAAGGAATGACGCGACGACGTTGTACAGCCGAACGATTCATCGGTTTCAAGTAAAGACAATAGCGGAACAAGATGGACGTCTCATCGCTCATTTCAACGACCCCGCAATGTAGGTCAATTCAACCTACCGTTCCATTGCGGCGCGGATTCTCGCGCATTGTCCTGGATATTTGTACCTTCACACCAGTCATTGCGACTTCCTTGCGGACACGGGGCTGATGATCCCGGAGCAAGTAGTATGGGAAGAGGCGGGCACGACTCTTTCCGACGATGAGGCCGCGGCGGCCCATCGCACAGGCAACGCGCGCTAGCTTTTCTAATGGACCACGGAACGCACACGGAAGTAGTCAATGGTGATGTATGTCCCGGCGATAAATTGATCATCGGCGAAGGCGGCGTCTCGGGGAAGGTAAAGCCTTAAACGGATGCGATCGCGGATGTGTGACCCAAATACCGTCATTCCTACGGCGTGCACAATTTTTGGAACGACACAACGGCTGCGGCTGCATCAAACGGCGCCACGGCAATTCCGCTATCAGATCGGCATTACGAAGCAATCCTATTGAAGTGGCGCTCCGAGAGAGCCTGTGGACAAAGCAAGTGTGGCGGCAGCGGACAGCGCCGTGCTATATGCCTCGGTTGACGCGTTCCTTGCTTGCAGAAGTTGGGTTTCGGCCATTGTAGCGTCGGTGATCGATCCTACACCGCTGCGATAGGCCGCTAGCGCGGCGTCAAAAGTCGTCTTGGCGGCTGAAACGACTGCGACGGCAGCATTATAGGCAGAGAGGCTGGTGCGCAGAGCATTATTGGCCAACACGATCTGACGAACAGCTTCATCGCGTGTTCGGGTCAGCACCAAGCCGGCATTTTCCGATTTGGTTTGAGCTTGCTCCAATAGGGCAGCGCGGGTTCCCCCGTCGAAAAGCGGGACTGTAACGCCACCGAGCACCGTCCCGCCGAAGCCTTTTGGCGAAAGATTTAGAATCGGCGATAGGTTCCCAATCGAAGGAACTCCCGAGACGCTTAGGGTTCCATTGTTGTAGGAACCTGTGCCGGCGAGGAAGACTTTGGGGAGAAACTCGGCCTCTGCGGCTCGAACCCCGGCGAGGCTTGCCTTTTGAGCCGCATATGCAGCCAGAATATCCGGGCGCCGAGCAAGTGCCGTAAAAATGACCTTATCGACGGAACCGGCCATCTCAGGCGACAATCTCCGATCGGAAACATCGGCGACCTTGATTTGCGTCAGCGGCGAAATCCCCATGGCGGAGATCAAGCTCAAGTAAGTGTTCTGCGCCGCCCCCGTGGCCTGGATCGTAGCCAACCGAGCTTGGGCCGTAGCTTGACGAGCCTGCGCAACCTCGATCGCGGTTCCAATCCCTCTTTTCATTCGGTCCTCAGCCGCGGCCTGGACCGACTCTGCGTTCTTTAGCGACTGCACCGCGTTGCCAACGCGCGCCCGAGCCGCCGCATTTGCGTAGAAGGCCAAACTGACATCGTAAATCAGCTGCTGATGGGCGGCGGTAAAACCGATATTCGAGATGACGGAGGCTTGATTCGCCGCTTCGACGATTGCCGCGCGCTCCCCGAAGTCAAAGAGCAGCCATTCGAATGACACCAAGGAAATCGTGCCGCGCAATTCGTTGGTCGCGGTAGTTCCGAGCGGTCCCGAAATCTGGCTTATCTGGAAACCGCCGATGGCGGCCGCAGTAAGCCTGGGCAAAAAGGTGCTTTTTGCAATGCCCGCCGCCAGCGCCACGTTCCGCGCATTGTTCCAAGCGGTGCGTGTCAACGGATTGTTGGATTGAGCAATGTCGATTAGTTCCGCCAGAGAATATCTCCGATTACTATCGAGCTCAAAGGGAGACGGAACCTGGGAAGCTCGGAATTGACGGGGAGGACATGGATTGCACCGGCCGCTTGCTCGGGCGGGGCCTTTGCGTCGGGAATGATTTCGCCGGCGGCGTTCGTGGCAGGCACCCAAGGCCGATCCGGTTGATCCGGCGCCATTTCGATCGAGGAGGTTGCGCAGCCTGCAAGCAACGCAGATACAATGGCGAGCACGATGGGCCAGCTAGGCTGACACATAATTTACCTTCCGATCAGCTTCACTTTCTTGGCCAAATGCCACCTCTAGGCTGTCCAGCCTTCCGACGATGGTATCGTGGAAGGGCAGTTGGGCCGATTCAAGGTCTTCCTTCAAGGGCTCATCCGAGGCGGCGACGCCGGCGCTGACGGAAGACGAAGCCTCCTCCTCTGCGTCGAGGCTGTCAGCGAGACTGCGGAGGCGACTGGCGATCTGGG
This sequence comes from Methylocella sp., assembly GCA_036560885.1. Taxonomy (GTDB): domain Bacteria; phylum Pseudomonadota; class Alphaproteobacteria; order Rhizobiales; family Beijerinckiaceae; genus Methylocapsa. The sequence goes on along the minus strand of DATBQJ010000053.1, from coordinate 9,031 downwards.
CCGAGAAGCGGAAATCCTTGTCCACAGTCAATAAGAGCGGGCCAAACAGCGCGCCAATGTCTTCGGCGGCCTGACGGCGGACTCCTATCCAACTGTCGTCGGGACGCAGCGACGGTGGTTCATACAAGGCAAGATTTAAGTCTCGCTCGATGCCGGAAAGCATCTCCTGCGCCTCGGGCGCTTGGGAACGGCGCACCGGCTTGCTGACCTCCGTCAAAAGGCCGCTCAAGCGCCGCAGGAGAGCGGCGATCGCGGGATCGATACGCGTTCCGACGCTTACCGGCCAGACGTTGGTGAACAGGACAAAGACAACAATATTTCCGAGCAAAATGCCAATCACGCGGTCTCTGGCTATCGTCATGTCGAATGAAGGTCCCGAGCCTTGGATGACGCAAAGAAAGTAGGCGAAGGCGATCTGGAACCCGGCATAGGCAATGCGTGGGCTTCCGGCCGCGACCCACGCCGACATGAGTGCGCCGAAAAACACAACGATCATCAGAGCCCCAATGGAGGTGACGGAGGGGATCAGATAGACGATCGCCGCGATGCCTGATGCCGCCCCGACGAGGCAGCCCAGGATGCGAAGGGAGAGCTTTTCGACGGTTTCAGCCGTCGTGCCGAGTGAAACGATGTAGCAGGTAATAAAGATGGTATGAATGCCCGGCCAATCCAATAACAAATAAAGAATGTAGCAGAACATGGCTGCCGCGGTGGTCTTGAGCGCGTAACGGACATGCTCTGGATTGGTGAACGCGTCAGGCAAGAAGAACCCGCCGGATTTCTTCGCGGGTCCATTAGACTGTGGGTCGGGAGCAGCTTCGGCAAATGCGGTGAACGTTTCTCTGATGCTGGCGAGAACCTCGGCGGCGCACTGCTTGAGCGATGGTTCGCCATCGCCCTTCTCCCCAAATTCAATGTCTACTGGATAGCCGCCATCGTCCAGGATGCGCGCCATGGCGTCCAGAGTGTGTGTCAACCGCTCGCGCAGCGGCATCGGAAGCGCCGCGCCGGCGTCGCGATCCATCACGTCAATCAGGATAAGAATTGCGAAGCTCGACGTGGCGGCCTGGCGAAGCGCTTCAATGTGTTCGCGAGCTGCGCTTTTCCCGACGAGGGCAAGCTTCAGCCACTTCAGCAATTCTCCATTTCCCTCGCGCAAACATTCGGTGAAGTCGCGCCTCATGCCTTCGTCTTCTGGGGCACGCAGCATAGCGGCAGCAAGGCGCAAGCGACGGGCGAGCGCCTGTTCGGCGAGGAGGCGCGGAGGAGGCGCAAGCAAGAGATTGACGACAATCGACACCCCTGCCGGAATCGCGACGAAAAGCCATACATAAAGGAGCGCTCGCGTTGCAATTTCGCCGCCATGCACGGTTCCCAGCTCGTCGAGCGCAAAGGCGACGATCAGGGCAACAGTTCCGCCAATTGGACGAAGCTTGCTTGCCGACGCTAGGAAGAGAAGGCCCAGTGAGATCGCCGCCATGCTGGCGACGCGCCAGACGGGCTGATCGATGACGATGATTGCAACAAGAATGACACTCGAGACGATTAGGGCAAACAGGGCCAGCATCGCGAGGCTCAGGATCAAGCTGGTTCCACGGTCCGGTTTGTTGAGGAAGAAGACCAAATATACCGTAAGAGCCGGTTCCGGCATTTGATAGATTTCCACCACGAGCGTTGTTATGGCGCAGATCAGCGCCAATCTTACGGCGAACTCAAGCCGCCCCGGAAATGGCATGACAAGGCGCAGCAATTCGGCAACCCTCCCGAGACTCACGAACACTTATCGCCATGCTTGACCTCGACGACCGCGCTCGCACCGAGCCTCATAAGCAGTTGCGGCGGATTTTCCAGCCGGACACGGACTGGGAAACGTTGCGCAACCCGCACCCAATTCAACGATCGCTGCACGTAAGGCACCGAACGCGGGAGATTGATGCGCTCATCGTCCAGCACGCCCCATCCGATACCTTCGACGACGCCTTTGATCGGCTGGTTACGATCGATCATCGAAAAGACGGTCGCGCAATCCCCGACCGCGATGGCGCGCAGATCGGTTTCCCGAAAGTTGGCGACGGCGAACCATTCTTCCGTGCTGATCAAAGTGAACAATGCCTGAGATGGAACAACCATCTCGCCCGATAAAACAGTCAAGCCGACGATGCGCCCATCGTGCCACGCGCGGACGGTCGTGTCGTCAAGCGCACGCCTAGCAATTGCGAGCGCCGCTTGCTGTGCCTGTACGCCGGCCACCGCCGCTTCCTCGGTGCCAATTGCGTGAAGCGTAGCGGCTTCCTGCTCCCGCGCTTGCTGAAGAGACGTTGCGGCATCACGTTGTGCCGTTTGCGCTTGATCGTATTGCTGGGTCGGCACATAGGCCTTGCCCGCGAGCGGCCGAAGTCTTTCCGCGGTGCGGGTTGCAAGCTCAAGATTCGTCTGCGCGCGCTTGATCTGCTCGGCTGCGATCGCCGCATTGGATTTTTCCGTCGCGATAGCACGCCGCCGTGTGTCAAGCGCGCCTATGGCGACTCCCAAATCGGCCTCAGCCTGCTCAACGGCCAAGCGATAGGGCACCGGGTCAATACGAAAAAGAAGATCCCCCTTTGAGACCTTGGCATTCTCAGTCACTGGTAATTCGATAATTCTGCCGCCGACCGCCGCAGCGACGTGAACGACATCCGCGTCGATCGTGGCGTCGTCCGTAGATGGACGGATCGAGATTCTGTTCTCGACGTAGAGTCCCATGGCTATGCCAATCGCGATGATCGCGAGCGAGATTATCTTTCCGCGAGACGAATGACGGGGAGTGCCGGCCGACTTCATGCTCATTACCCGAACCAGATGAGCCAGGCCAGAGCCGCGATGGCAAGACCGACCGAGGAACACACAAAGAGCTGGAACGGGAGAACGCTATTGAGCCCCACGGCGACGAAGATGCCGCGGGCGGCGATCGCGCCAAAGATTCCAATAAGGGCGCATAACATCCATGCCGGAAAAAATGCACCAAACAGCACAAAAGACGGCGCACCATGACTTTCACATCCACCAAGAATGCCCGGCGCGATAAACACCTGCAATACGGCTCGATATGCCTTTGACGTCCCCTTAACTGCGAACGCATAGGGGTCTTTATATGGCTGACCGCGCTCTTTCGAGCAGCTATTAGTTTGCAGTGACATTGTCGTCACCCAGCGCCAGATGGGTTTCGACCCGGCAGGTGGCGCCGAGGTCTTCTCGGATGACGAAACCCCGCGGTCGGACCGCGCAAAGTGACAGGACAACGACCGCAGCAACAATCATATTCCTTGCGATCCCTGGAGTTCCAGCGGCCGAGCTGGCGTAATGTGTGCCGCCGTCCTCCAGATCACGCAAGTACTGAGACCGCGAAAGTGAGAAGCACCACGCAACGTCAGGCTGAGCGCACCGTTCCCGCCGAAGGATCTCATGCTTTCGAACTCCAGTCGAAATGTTCAGCGGAAGCCGATAAGAGCACTAGAATTTATGCCATAATGAGGCATCTTCGCAAATGCAAAGCAAAAAAGCTTCCAGATTACGCTTGTGTGCGCCCGCGTCAGTTTCTGATATTGCAGCGCGGTATGTGCGGCAGTGGTCCCATCGAAACAGCTTCCTGCCCTCACCGTATTCCGACTATGGCATGCGGAAAAGACGTCCCGCTCAGCCCGCGCAAGCGTCCGACAGATGAGCGGGGAGAGCCTTATCATTTGCGCAAAGCAATCGACACGCCTGCCACGTCGTTGCCGGCTTGTGGCCTATTAGTGACGGACTGCTTATCGCCTTGGGTCCGCACGTCGAGATGGGCCGTGAAGCCGGCGCCAGCTACATTGGCCATGATCTCCGCACCGCTGGCGCGGCCAGAAATATTTCCTGACACTCCCCGGGTCGCCTCAGCCCATGAGCCGGACAGTGAACCGCTTTCGGAAGTGACGTTGCTGCTGATTTCAAACTTGTAGCTGTCGCTCGCGCAGCGCAAAGTTTGCTGAACCGCCTTGCCGGATGCATTAACCGTATAATTTGCCTTGCAGCGAATCCGTTCAGTGGCGCCATTCGTCATGGTAACGGTGCCGGCACCAGACCAGTACCCGGACAACCCGAGGAACGGGCCTCTTGAACCTGGATCCGCATGCCCCTGTACCGGAATGATTAGAATTGCGGCCCCAAACAGGACTTCCTTGAACGAGGCCGCATGCGGCTCCAACAGAAAAGTGAAGGCCATAGGATTTGCTTTCTCTAATGTTGAACGGGCATGCTATTTGGACTATCGCTTAGGATGATCTTGCGCGGATGGCTGCTCTTTCCCAATCCCCTCAATGGGGGACTGATCCGCACAATTCGGGGGAGCGAATTGCCGGCTCCAGCGGGTATGACCCTTCGACGATTCCCGCCAGGAAAATGTCAACCGCAACTGCGAGCCGATGCCGTTCTGTCGTCCGGCGCCGTCTGATCGCGGCTCCGGCTTTCGCACGCGCCATCAACCGATGTCCGCCCCATAACCTGATGTCGACGCGGAAATTGACGAGCATGTGCGATCGGACCATCACCTTAAGCGCTAGAGCTTCAGGCACAGGAACGGCGCCCCATCGGCCGTGGATGCCTACGGCCTGAGCGATCTACATGATCAGTCGCCTCATCTAGCCATGCGAGCAACTTTGCGGGTCCCTCGTCCCGGTTGGCCGCCGGCCACGACGCAGCGCGCATGTCCAGAATTTTGTCGCAACACGCAGAAGCTCGTGTCTATGCCAAGGATGTTCCCGCGAGCAGGGGACGTTGACGTCAGATATGCGTTGGCTCCGGTCGCCACCCACCGAGCGATTCCGGCTGCTAGGAGCAGCCCTTTGGGCTCGAGACCCATTTCGTCGTGGCGATCCCGCGCATCTGCGCCTCGCCGCAGCACAGTAACGAGCTGGTCAGCGAGAGGCTTTTCGCCTCGTTTCCAGCCGAATTATGAAATGGCTTCGGCTGGTCGGGAAGTGAGTTCGCATGCGACCGATAGGGCTCAGACAGGCTCTTTGTAAGCACCTTGATAGCGTGAAGATCGGTAACGGCTTTTTTTAAAGAAGCGGATTAGACCCGTTCTGCCCGGTCCCGTTTATCGCCAACGCATGAAGCGATCCTCATCGACTGGTGACGGCGAGAAGAGCTTCCTTGATCTTTGCCAGAGCGAAGTGCTCGACCATACCCAAGTCGAGATGCGGCAGGTTCGGCAGCTCGTTTGCCACGACAACGGCATCAACGATTGCCGGGCCATCGATAGCGAAGGCCTCGGCGAGCGCCGCTTTCAATTCGCCCTGATGCCGGGCTGTAAAACCATGACCGCCGCAGGCACGCGCCAGAACTGCAAAGTCGGGGTTCGGAAATTCGATGCCTTCCCGGAATGGCGGCAGGCCCACGCTCTCCGCCTCCAGGGTGATCAGCCCGAAGGCGGAATTGTTGTAGATTACCACCTTGATTGGCAGCTTATGATGCACCGCGGTCAGAAATTCGCCCATCAGAATATTGAATCCGCCATCGCCGCAGAGCGCGATCACCTGGCGCGAGCGATCCAGCGCTTGTATCCCGTTGGCCTGAGCAAGAGCTGTCCCCACGGCCCCGTTGTTGAAGGAACCGATAATCCGCTGCGCTCCACTTTGCCGGATCCAGTTGCCGGACCAGAGTGTGTTGAGACCGGTATCGAAAACGAATATCGCATCGGGCTTGGCGAGATCGCTGACTGCCCGGGCGACCGCCTGCGGATGGATGTGATCCTTGCTTCGCGCGAGGTCGGCCTGCTTGTCCAGCATCTCATCCCATTTCTGACGCTCCTCAGTCACCTTGTCCCAGAAGTGCGTGTTGGTCTTGGACGCGATCCCGTCGAGCAACAACTTAAGGGTCGGACGAGCCGATCCGGTGACGCCGAGTACCGTCGGAGCGCGCCGGCCAAGCACTTGCGGCCGCTCGTCGATCTGGATGACGGTCCCTTTGCTTGGCAGGAAATTCGAGTAGGGATAGTCCGTCCCCACCATCAGCAAGAGATCGCAGCCCATGATTGCATTGTACACGGCCTTGGTGCCGATCATGCCGATGCCGCCCATCCATCGGGGGTCATCGAATGGCATGATGTCCTTGCCCTTGACCGAATGGACCAGCGGGGCCTTGAGCCGGTCCGAGAGGGCGCGCAGGAGATCGGCTACCCCGCGGCATCCGCCCCCGCACATGATCACCACGCTGTCCGCCTGATCGATCCGGCGGGTGATCTCGGCGATATCTTCGGCACTGGCAGCAAACTCCGGCCGCGGCTTCAGGGTTGCCACGCTGGAGACCTCTCCGTCCGCCCTGGCCGCGATGACATCTTGCGGAAGCGTCAAATGGGCGACGCCCCGGCCTGCGTAGGCAGTTGCGATTGCCTGGTGAAAGACGCCTGGCGCCTGCGCTGGGGAAGTGATTATTTCCGTATAGAGGGAGACGTCGCGGAAAAGAAGATCTGGCTGTGTCGTCTGGAAGAAATCAATCCCATGCATCTTACGGGGCATGTCACCGGAGAGAGCCAGAACGGGCGCATGATCGCGGCTGGCTTCATAGAGGCCGGCGACCAGATGCGTGCTGCCGGGGCCGGTGGTGCCGGCACACACCGCGAGCTGGCCGGTGAGCTTGGCTTGGCCGGCGGCGGCCAGAGCCGCTCCTTCCTCATGACGGACACCAACCCATTCGATATTGCTTCGACGGAGCGCGTCGGCTATCGGATTCAATGAGTCGCCGATCAAGCCGAATATTTGCTTAACCCCGGTCCGCTCGAGCACGCTGACCAAAACGTCCGCAACTGTTTGTGACATTTGCCTCTCCCGATCGTCGTCATCGCTTTATGTTTCCAGCCCAACAAATGGGGCGTACCTGCTTCAGTGTGCGCTCGTTCATAGAGCATTCTCATTAGGCGACCATCACAATGAAGACCCGGACCGATGTGTCGGGCCTTCAACTTCCGCCGACTTCGAACTTCCGCCGACCCCGTGCCCATCGTCCGGGGGTCGACGACTTCATCGAACCGCTCCTCGTCGGGGAGCGCGGCCTCCTTCAGGGTCAGCCCTTCGTCATTCGCCTTGTGCGCGATGGCGGAAGCCTTGTCATAGCCGATCATCGGGCTGAGCGCGGTCACTCGACCTCTTGACCAAACGGCTCCAAGAGCTCAAGCGTCGCGATGCCGATCTCTGGCAAAATGCGTCGATGTAGCAGTGGATAAAAAGCCCGATCCTCATGCGACACTCCTTGCCCACGGCGGATTATCCGCGCCAACATGGGTTGATGTCCGACCGTGAGACGCTGACGTCCTTCCCGACTGGCTGAAGACTTTGACGCGCTCCACCAAATAGCAATCCGCAGTCGCGGGGTGGCTTCAGCGAATTCCCTTCCGGTACAGTGCTCTTAATCCGCCAGCCATTCGGGTTTGCTCGAGCCTCGCGGCACGAGCACGGTTCTGAAGGAGCCGGGCGTCCGCGACATTACGATCTGGTCGGTCATTCCCTGATAGCTTCCAAGCGGCGTTTCCGCAGAAAACAGTTCCGGAGCGATGTACGTGTGCTCGTCGGTCGAGCCCGCGGTCGCTTCTGCGTAAGCCTTGTCGAAGATGCCTAACGAGAGCAACCAAAGCACAGTCCTTGTCAGCGAAACCACAACGCGATAGCTGCCTCCCTCGATCGCGCGCCTTCGCAGTGCTGCTAGGATCCCCGTCGTGCCTAACCAGGCGACCACGTTATCGCAAATCGGCACAATCGGCGGCTGCTTCGGCCGAGTTGAGGAACCTTCAATCGTAAAGAGGCCAGACACCGTAGCGCCGATTTCATCGAACCCAGGCCGGTTCGACCAAGGTCCCTTCTCACCGTGGAGAACGACGGTTGCGTGAATCAATCCGGGCTTCTGTTTGCAAAGTGCATCGGCATCGAGGTCGTGGTTTTTCAAAAATCATGGGCGCTTATTGGCAAAGAATACGTCAGCGTCCTGGAGAAGCTGATTGAACCGTGCGCGATCCTCCTTCGAGTCGTCGAGTACGGTTGAACGCATTCCCACCTGGAGGTCCCACGCGAAGGCTTCGATCTCCGAATCGCGGGGTCTCCAGATGTTGAGCACGTCCGCGCCGTATAGTGCCATGTCTCTTCCTATCGCGCCTCCCGCGATGACATGACCCATACCGAATGCGCGAATGCCAGCGAGAGGAAGATTGCCGCTCGCCTTGAGCGGAACGGGGTCGCTCTCCCCAATTTTCTCCACCGTGACCAGCGGCATTTTGGAGAGGACCTGTGTATATTGGGGTTCGCGACGAAATTCCTCGTTCGTACGTATCATCGCTAGTACCAGCCCTTCGGCCGCCGCAGCCTGCTCTAGTTCCATAGCGTCCCAATTGAGTATGGCCTTGTTAATGGATTCGGTACTTGGGCTGCAGCGGAGAAAATCGAGGGTACGCACGAGCAGTTGAGGATAAATGTCCAGCGCCACCACGTATCGTCCGTCGCGTGTCTCGCGAAAGAACGCATCCCCCATCTTTAGGAATGGGCTAACCGCATAGCCACCTGGCGAGGGCGGTCGGCCATTGACGGTTTCCCATTTGCCATCAAAAAATCCGCAGAAACGCCGCAGCGCCTTGCGTACGTCCACTGAGATATTCTGACCTTCGCCGGTGGCTTGTCTCCAAAGAGCGGCCACCGCTACGCTCCTTGCGGCCAGGCCGATCGCAGCCATTGTCCCAAACCGCAGCGGGCTTCGGAGAATTGGATCGCTTCCGTAGAAAGTGAGTTCTCCGCCACAATCGTCGCTCGTCATGCCGACATCCGCGAGGACTTCATTCACGCCTTTCTTCAGATCGAAGTCTGGCGACGTTGCCGGATGACTCAACCTCTCTTCTAAGGTTTCGGTTAACCGATTGCTCTCGCTGCTCGTTTCAACCGATCGGTCAGTTATTGTCGCGGTGCTCATTGGTGGTTCTCTCTCTTTCTCAAGTTTTGCAGGATCGATCTACGGTCAGGACTCATTGATTGATCCAGAAGATGAC
>DATBQJ010000052.1:0-15702 GCA_036560885.1 Methylocella sp. | reverse complement strand
CTAGCCCTCGCTTGCATGAACGATGGTGGTTTTCAAGCGCACGCCGACGTGGTTCAGAACCAAGTGTCGCCGGTTGTTTCTCCGGTCTCATTTGCCGATGTGGTCGACCATGTGCGCGGTGCGGTCGTGTCCGTCAAAGTGAAGACCACCGAAACGGCCGATGCAAGCGAGGAATTCGAAATTCCGCATATCACGCCGGGCGATCCGCTCGAGCGCTTCTTTAAACATTTCGGTGAGGAAGGAACGCCGCACGATCGTCACGTCAAGCCGCACCTCACCCAAGCACAGGGCTCTGGGTTCATAATCTCCGCCGACGGGTATGTCGTCACGAACCACCACGTCGTCGAGAATGCGACCGAGGTCAGCGTGACCTTGGACGACGGCAAAACCGTGCCGGCAACCATCGTCGGAACCGATAAGAAAACCGATATCGCTCTATTGAAGATCAAACAGGGCGGTTCTTATCAGCATGTGGACTTCGCCACCGCCACGCCACGGGTGGGTGATTGGGTGATCGCGGTAGGCAATCCCTTCGGATTGGGTGGAACGGTGACGGCCGGCATCATTTCGGCGCGCGGACGCGACATTGGCGCCGGGCCTTATGATGACTTTCTGCAAATCGATGCGCCGGTCAACCGGGGCAATTCGGGCGGTCCCACTTTCAATACCCAAGGCCAAGTGGTCGGCATCAATACGGCAATTTTCTCGCCCTCAGGTGGAAGCGTTGGCATTGGTTTTGCCATTCCCGCCGAGACCGCGAAAACTGTTATTGCCGCACTGGAAGATAAAGGCGTCGTCGCGAGGGGCTGGATTGGCGTCCAGATTCAGCCAGTCACCGCGGAAATCGCCGATAGTCTAGGCCTCAAGTCCAACAAGGGGGCGCTCGTTGCCGAGGCCCAACCGAATTCTCCGGCCAGCGATGCCGGAATCAAATCGGGCGATGTGATCCTTGGAATCGATGGCGAGCGGATTGACGGTCCACGCGACCTCGCCAAGAGGGTAGCCGCCCTCGGCCCGGGGAAAAAGACCGATTTGATCTATTGGCACGACGGATCGGAAAAAACTGCGCAGGTAAAGCTAGGTTCGCTGCCTGACGACAAGGAAGCGCGCGTACAGCCGGGCATGAACCAGGGCAATAACACATTGAGCGGCTTGGGTCTGGCGCTCGCACCGGCCTCCAGTGTCGAAGGAGCGGGAAACCATGGCGTCGTCATATCCGAAATCGATCCCGATGGGGTCGCCGCCCAAAAGGGCTTGCAAGTCGGCGACATCATTCTCGAGGCGGGCGGTCATGCGGTCAACAAGCCGGCCGACGTCGGCGCCGCGCTGGCCGAGGCCAAAAAGGACAATCGCAAAGCCGTGCTTTTGCGGGTCAAGGGACCCGACGGCACCCATTTCGTCGCGATCGCGGTCAACCCGGCTTCCTGAGCCTCACGTCCCCGAGGCTTGACCGGCTGGTACCGCGCCCCCCCATTGCGGCACCGGCCCCAGGAGGCGACAGGCCGGAAGGCAACTTCCGGCCTGCTGCTTTGCAGAGGGATGAGCTATATGCCGGATATGCGCATTCTCATCGTCGAAGACGATTCCGAAGCCGCCAACTACATGATCAAGGCTTTTCGCGAGGCCGGTCATGTCGCCGATAATGCTGGCGACGGCCTTGAGGGCTACGCCCGCGCCCATGACGAAACCTACGATGTCTTGATTGTCGATCGCATGCTGCCGAAACTCGACGGCCTCTCGCTCATCGGCAATTTGCGCGCGCAGAAAATCCAGACCCCCGTGCTTATCCTTTCCGCGCTTGGACAGGTCGACGATCGCGTCAAGGGGCTGCGTGCGGGCGGCGACGATTATCTCGCCAAGCCTTACGCATTTTCAGAGCTTCTGGCACGGGTCGAGGTGCTCGCCCGGCGAAACCGGCCAGGTCAGGGCGAGGAAACAGTGTATCGCGTGAATGGCCTGGAACTTGACCGTCTTGCCCACAGGCTTACCCGCGACGGCAAGGAAATTCCGTTGCAGCCGCGCGAATTTCGCTTGCTCGAATATTTGATGAAACATGCGGGCCAAGTGGTCACGAGGACGATGCTGCTCGAAAACGTGTGGGACTATCACTTCGATCCGCAAACCAATGTCATCGACGTTCATATTTCGCGGCTACGCGCCAAGATCGACAAAGGCTTCGATCCGCCGCTGCTCCAGACGATACGCGGTGCCGGATACATGATACGTGATGGCTCTAGGTAAGCTCTTCCGCACCACGGCGTTCAAGATATCGCTCGCCTATTTGGCGATTTCGGCGATCGGCGCCGGGCTGGTTCTTGGCGCTGTAGGCTGGAATATGGAGCACCTGATCGACACGCAGATTGCGCAGACCATCGAAACCGATATTACCGGGCTTTCCGAGCAGTATGCACAAGGCGGCATACGCCGCCTTGTCAACATCATCCAAAGGCGAACCCGCCGGCCTGGCGCGGGTCTTTACCTCGTCACCACCGCGGCAGGGGAGCCGATCGCCGGCAATATCGCGAGCCTGCCGCCGGATATTCTGACCCGTCCTGGCCTTGTCGAGACCACGTACCAGACTCCAGGCGAGACGAATGGAAAACACCGGGCGCTCGTCCGCAATTTTGAATTGGCGGGCGGTTTCCGCCTGCTCGTCGGGCACGACCTCGCGGAAGGCGAAGGCTTGCGTCATATTCTCGGCGAAGCTCTGCTTACTTCGGTCCTTTGGCTTGTGGTGATCGGAACGCTTGGCGGGCTCTGGGTTGCAAGGCGCGTGCTCAATCGCGTCGATGCAATCAACGCCAATGCTCGCGCAATCGTCGCCGGCGATCTCTCCGGCCGGTTGCGGTTGACCGGGACCGGCGACGAACTCGACCGGCTCGTGCAAAATTTCAACGCCATGCTAGAGCGGATCGCGATATTGATGGCGGGATTGAAAGAGGTTTCCGGCAATATCGCGCACGAACTCAAGACACCCTTGACCCGTCTGCGGGGCGGCGTAGAACAAGCATTACGCACCGCCAAAAGCCCGGAGGATTATCGTGGCGCGCTCGAAAAGGCACTCGACGAATCCGACCGATTGATCCAAATCTTCGATGCGTTATTAAGCATCGTTCGCGCGGAAGCAGGCGCTGGGCGCGAAGGCATGAGCGATTTCGATGCTGCATCCGTTGCTCGCGATGTCGGCGACCTCTACGAGCCGGTGGCGGAGGAGCGCGGCATCGTACTTGCGATTTCCGCCGAGCCGGGGCTCACCGTGCATGGAAGCCGGGAACTAGCCGGTCAGGCGGTCGCTAATCTCGTTGACAATGCGTTGAAATATGGATGCCCGGAGACGGCGGGGCCCAGCCCGGACCCCGTGACTGCACAAGCTCCCAAGGGCATAGTCCAACTCGCGGCGCGGCGGCGCGGCGGCAGTGTTGAGTTCGTCGTTGCGGATCGCGGTCCGGGCATCGCCGGTAACGATCGCCTGCGCGTGCTCGATCGATTCGTCCGGCTCGAAAACGCGCGCTCGCGGCCTGGTTCCGGCCTCGGCCTTTCGCTCGCCGCAGCGGTGGCGCGTCTTCACAATGGAAGCTTGCGGATCGAGGATAATGAGCCAGGCCTTCGTGTCGTGATCCGTCTGCCAGTCGTTCCTGTCCGGCGCGAACCACAGACGCCGCTTGCCCTACCGCAACCGGACAAGGCGGCATGAGCGATGCTCCTCCACAGGACAATGCGGACCTTCCGCTTTGGCGTCGCTTGCGCACCGCGCCACGGCTTTGCGATGCGCGCCGCGCCGCGTCTCGGCTCGAAGAGTTTCTGGCAATGCCCGGCAGCGCGGAATTGCAAAGCCTCGCCAACGACCCCGGCGTGCGCGGCCTGCTTCTGGCGCTTGCCGATCATTCGCCATTTCTCTGGCAGCTCGCGACGGCGAACCCCTCTCGGCTTAAGCGATGTCTCGAGACATCCCCCACGGCCTGCCTTGAGACGTGCCTTGCCGCACTCGAGGAAGCCTGCGGCCAGACCTCCAGCGAGGCCGCGATCATGTGCGCGTTGCGGCTTGCGAAGCAGGAAACGGCCCTTCTCATTGGGCTCGCCGATCTAGGTGGCGTCTTCGATGTCATCGCTGCGACGGAAGCGCTGTCGCGCGCCGCCGATGCCTTTCTATCGGAGGCGCTACGCTTTCTGCTGCGCGAGACGGCGCTCGCGGGCCGGCTGCGGCTCTCCGATGCCGCGAATCCCGAATATGGTTGCGGTCTCGTCATTTTGGCGCTCGGCAAGCTTGGCGCACGCGAACTCAATTATTCGAGCGACGCCGATATCGTGGTCTTCTTCGATCCCAATTGTGCTGCGATCTCTGGATCGGTAGAGCCCGCGACTCTTTTTGCGCGCATCACGAAGGGACTTGTCCGGCTGCTCCAGGAGCGAACCCGCGACGGTTATGTCCTGCGCATCGATTTGCGATTGCGTCCTGATCCCGGCTCGACAGCGGTCGCGATCGCGCTGCCCGCCGCCTATGTCTATTACGAAAGTCTTGGCCAGAATTGGGAGCGCGCGGCCCTGATCAAGGCGCGGCCGGTTGCGGGCGACAAGGCGCTGGGCGAGGCTTTTCTCGCCAATCTCACACCCTTTATTTGGCGAAAATATTTCGATTATGCCGCGATCGCGGACATTGCCGCGATGAAGCGCCAAATACACGCGGTTCGGGGCCATGCCGAGATCGCTGTCGCAGGCCACGACGTGAAATTGGGGCGCGGCGGCATTCGCGAAATCGAATTTTTCGTGCAGACGCAGCAGCTGATCTTCGGTGGCAAGAGGCCACGCCTGCGGGGCGCGCGCACCCTCGAGATGCTGGACGAACTTGGGCAAGAAGGCTGGATCACGCGCGAGGCGGTCGGCGATTTGCGCGCGTCCTATCTCTTTCTGCGCGAAATCGAACACCGGCTGCAGATGATTGCCGACGAGCAAACGCAGCGGTTGCCGCAAGATCAAGACGCGCTTGGACGCTTCGCGAGGTTTTGCGGCTACGCGCGAACAAGCCGCTTTTGCAGCGATGTCACCCATCTCCTGGGGCTCGTCTCGTATCATTACGGGCGGTTGTTCGAAAATTCACCGCGGCTCGATGCGGCGGCGGGCAGTCTTGTATTCACTGGGGTTAGCGACGATCCGGAAACTCTCGAAACATTGTCGCGGCTGGGTTTCAAGAACGCCCCGCTCGCCGCCGAAACGATCCGCGGTTGGCATTTCGGCCGCCGTCCCGCTGTGCGCACCCCTCGCGCGCGGGAAATCCTCACCGAATTGATACCGTTGCTTTTACAGGCGTTCGCGCATGCAGGCGATCCGGATGCCGCGCTCGCCGGATTGGATTCGGCGCTGACCGGCATGCCCGCGGCGACCGAACTTTTTTCGGTGCTGAAATCCAATCCGCCGGTCTGCGAATTGTTTGGCGAAATTCTTGGCGGCGCGCCAAGGCTCGCGCGCACCGTCATAAGCCGTCCGCATCTGCTCGATGCCGCAATCGATCCAGAAGTCCTCAAAGCTCCCCTCGATGAAAATGCGTTTAGGCAACGCGCCGGACAAATCCTGCAACATAAACTCGAGACCGAGGAATTCCTCGACGCGCTGCGCGATTTCGCGAACGAGGAACTCTTTCCGATTGGCCTGCGGTTGTGGTCCGGAACGATCGAACCTTCCGCAGCGGCGCTCGCCTATTCGGCGCTGGCCTCGAGCATCGTCGAGGCATGCCTCCCCCATGTCGAGCGAGACTTTGCGGGCGAACATGGGCGCGTGCCGGACGGCAGATCAATCGTTTTGGCGCTTGGTAAGCTTGGCTCGCGCGAAATGACCGCGGCCTCAGATCTCGATCTCATGCTCATCTATGATTTCGATTCTTCGCGACCGGACTCCGATGGTTCGCGGCCGCTTCATGCGGTGCAATATTACACTCGGCTAGCGCAGCGTCTGATCTCCGCTTTGACCGTCGCGACGCGGCGGGGCCGGCTTTACGAAGTCGATATGCGGTTGCGCCCGTCCGGCCGCCAGGGACCGCTTGCGACCCAATTCACGAGTTTTATCGAATATCAAACCAAGGAGGCGGAAACCTGGGAGCATATGGCGTTGACGCGCGCGCGGCCGGTCGCGGGCAATGCACAACTTGGAGCGGAAACCAGCGATGCCATCCGCGCCGTGCTGACGCGCCAGCGTGGCGCCGCGCTGCGTAAGGACGTTTATGAAATGCGCCGCCGCATCGCGGGCGCGAAGGGAGACCGCGACCCCTGGGATCTAAAGCTCGCGGCGGGCGGACTTATCGACATCGAATTCTTGGCCCAATATTTTTTGTTGCGTCACGCCAGTGCCGAACCAAGCCTCGTGAGCGTTTCGGCGCTGGCCGTGATCGAACGTGCAGCGAGTTGCGGATTCTTAGAGGCCGCGCCCGCGCGCGTTTTGGCGGACGCATACCGCATCTTTTCGGACGTTACGCAAATCCTGCGCCTTACCGTGGACCAGGGCAGCGATCCCGACGCGGCGAACGAAGCGGTTAAGCGGCGCCTTGCGAAAGCAGGCGGGCAGCCAAGCACGAGCGCGCTCGAAAGCTGCCTTTCCGACATGCGCGCCGGCGTGCGCCGCGTTTTCAACGATGTTTTGTCACCCCGCTGAGGCACGCAGCATTTGCGGTAGCGCGGGCCTTCGCAATGTGCCTGCCGCCAAAAGCAGTTGTTGGCGCGGCACATCGCGTAACTGGGGCAAATGGACGAGGACGATCGTTCCGTTGCCAACCGACGACCGGATGCGGATCGAGCCGCCATGCAGATCGACAAGCGAACGCGCAATCGCGAGGCCAAGGCCGGAGCCCTTCATGCCATTGTCGAGGGTTCCGTCCAATTGTTCGAATGGCCGGCCAAGCCTTGTCAGAGGCACTGGCGGAATGCCCATTCCGTTATCTTCGACATAGATATTTAAAGCGCCCTGAACCATCCGCGAGCGGACGTTGACGCGGCCGCAATTCGGGGTGAATTTCACCGCGTTCCGCAAAAGAATTGTGAGAATTTTTTCAATTGCGGCGCGGTCGGCATTTATGTAGGTGTCCGGCAAGGTTTCGGCGAGAAGGCTGATTTCCTTTTCGGCGGCGATGGTTGCGACCGCCGCAACCGCCGCGCTAACCGCGGCATCGATCTCGAACTCGGACTTCTGAAGCCGCACCCTTCCGGATTCGAGACGCGACATATCGAGGACATCCGAGATCACGCCGAGCAGATATTGGCCGCTTTGCCTTATGTCGCTGCAATATCCGGCATATTTCGGCGATCCCAAAGTGCCGAACGTCTCTTGGTGCATGAGCTCGGCAAAGCCGATGATGGCGTTGAGCGGCGTCCGCAGCTCGTGGCTCATATTGGCGAGAAATTCGGATTTGGCCAGGTTCGCTGTCTCGGCCTCGGCCTTCTGTTCCAAATATTTCTCGGCGAGATCGGCGAGCTGCTTGGCTTGCAATTCCAGCGTTTGCCGAGATTTGCGCAAGTCGGCCACGGTCGCCAAGAGACGGCGTTCCGAGTCCATCAATTGTTCCTCGTGGCGCTTGAGCGCGGTAATGTCGGTGCCGACCGAAACATAGCCGCCGTCCTTGGTGCGCCTTTCGTTGATTTGCAGCCAGCGGCCATCGCCAAGACGCGCTTCGTAGGTGCGCGCTCCCGCAAGCGGCCGTTCGCCAAGCGCGATTTGAGTCTGGATCACGGGGGGAGTCCCTTTCCCCATCACCTGCGCATAGGGGGTTCCGGGGGCGACCGCGTCGCTTGCCAGATGATGGAATTTCTGGAATTTGGAATTGCACATGACGAGCCGGTTGCTGGCGTCCCACAGAACGAAAGCTTCCGACACGGTCTCGATCGCGTCGCGAAGGCGTAGGTCGGCCGTGGCGGTGCGCTCGGCCAGCGCCTTTTGTTCGGTAATGTCGACGGCGATGCCAACAAGATGCGGGGTTTCGCCCGCCCGCTCCCGTACCAGCTCTGCCCGCGCACGCACCCAGATCCACTCTCCGTTTACAGACTGCATCCGGAAAGCGTGATCGATCGAATCGGCTTGCGAAGAGGTCAGCAATTCGGCCATCGCCGCGAGGGCGCCGTCCTGTGGATGAACCAGCGCAGTGATGTCGCCGAAGGACATGAATTGGCCGGTGGGCGTCATGCCAAGCATCTCATACATCGAATCCGACCAGTAGATCCGCCCGCGTGCAAGATCCCAATCCCAGAGGCCGCAGCGTCCCCGGCCTAGTGCGGTATCGACCCGGTTCTGCATCCTCTCGCACAATTGGCAGGCTTCGCGGGCGCGCGATGCCTGCCAGAAGTAGGCGAGCGCCAGGGCAATCAGCACAAGGACCGTGCAGCAGGCCAGGATGGTGGCGCGAAACGCCGCCGCTTGCCATTCGGCAAGGATCGCGGTCACCGGCTGCACAATAGCGGCTTGGCCAAACGGCGGATCGAGCGTGCGCACCACAGCCAAGGCATCCGTGCCGTCCGCGAGGTTGATCCGCATGACGCCGGCTTTTTCCGCGAAAATCGTCAACGGCTGCGCTTGCCCCAAATAATCGGAGAGTGTGGCGTTGGAGCCAGACAGCGCGGGAGTGGCCGCGACAATAGTGCCGGCGGCATCGGTCACGGCCAGCTGCTGCCCGCGCGCTAAGCCGCGGGAAGGCGCCGCGCCCGCCAGAGTCGCCGCCGGATCGGTCTTGAGCGAATCCTTAAGCGGCCCGTTGAGATTGCCGGTTACGATGCCAGCAGTCAATTCGATGTCGGTGAAAGCATCGTTGAGGGAGCGATAATACGCCTCGCGCGTCATAATTACTGTGATTGCGACGAGCCCGCAGGCAAACAGCGCCACCATGGCGGGAACCGCGCGCCGCATCCAAATTTCGCCGTGGGCGAAATGCGTTACACCCGGTTGCACCCCCGTACGGGCAAGCCCCCGCACTGCCTCCGGCCAAGCGGAAGCATGCGCGGAATCCGCGCGCGCCATATCAGGCCCCCTCGAAACTGGCCGGAGCGATGTGCCGCATCTCTCCGAATCGAGCTCATCAAAAGCTCACTTTTTTGTTTTGTCCAGAGATTAATGAAGAATGAATGCAAAATTGATCGCTGCACGGCAGATGGCCGCCACGCGCTACCGGGCAGAGATCGCGGCGAATGTAACGCGCATGCGTATCTCAAGTCATGCTGCCGGGCTTTGGGGTTGAGCTGTCCCAACGTAGTGTCTCATCGGTTAGAATTTCCGCAATGGGTGGTGAGCAGACATTCTGGCTCTCTTCAATTACCGGGAGTGACCCGAAACGGACCTTCGTAGGCCGACCGCTAAGGCCTGTGAGGACGCGGTGCTGCTTCTCCCATCCCGTCGGCGGTGCCGCAGTGGAAAATTAGGGTCGGACGTGACGAAAAAGCCACTACGTTATATCATTACATATGATACTATCCTTCAAGGATCGGGCAAATCTAAGAAGGAGCTGCCATGTTGTATGCATCGCATGGACGGGCGAAAATGAGCGCCGTCGTCCTGACGCTTGCCGCAGCTCCCGCATTTGCGGAGAGTCCCGCGCCAGTACCGCAGCCATCGGCCGATGCCGAAACCTCAATCACCCTCGATACGGTGGAGGTCATCTCCGAGAAACTCAACACTGCTCGCTTGCAGCTAGAGCCGAGCCTCGGCGCCAGCACCACTTATTTCGGCTCCGAGGCGCTGGAGACCATCCCGCAAGGTGAAAACGCGCCCTTGAACCAGGTCTTGCTGCAGATGCCGGGCGTCGCGCAAGACAGTTTCGGCCAAATCCATGTCCGCGGTGAACATGCCAATGTGCAATTCCGGATCAATGGCGTGCAATTGCCGGAGGGGCTTTCGGTTTTCGGACAGGCGCTCGAAACCCGCTTTGCCCGCAGCGTGTCGCTCCTTACTGGCGCCCTGCCGGCTCAATATGGATTTTTTACCGCTGGCGTGTTGGACATCCAGACCAAGACCGGACTTACCAATCCGGGTTTGGCTTTTACAATGTATGGGGGAAGCTTCAATTGGCTGGAGCCGAGCTTCGAATATGGCGGGCACGAGGGTCCGGTGGATTGGTACTTCACCGGCGAGCATTTAAGCAACGAACGTGGCATCGAGAATCCGGCCCCGGCCTATAATGCAATTCACGACGCGACACAGCAAATCCACGGCTTTTCCTATATGTCCGGCATTATCGATCCCGACACGCGGGTCAGCGTGCTCGGCGGCGCCTTCGACGGACGTTTTCAAATTCCCAATAATCCGGGCCAGACTCCCTCGCTTGGCCTCAACGTGCTTGGAACAACCTCATTCAACAGCAATGTCCTCAACGAGGTTCAGCACGAGTCAAACCAATTTGGCGTGCTGTCGCTGCAAAAGCATATCGACGATATCGATATGCAAATCTCGGCCTTTGTCCGCAATAGCGTTTTGTCCTTCAGCCCTGACGCGAACGGCGATCTTCTGTTCAACGGCGTGACCCCTTTCGCGCGGCGGTCCGATCTTGCGGAAGGCGTTCAGGCCGATGCCAGCTGGCGGATCAACGATAGCCACACGTTGCGCGGCGGCTTCCTCGGACAGGTTGAGACCACCGCGTTCGACACCACGTCTTCCGTGCTGCCCGTCGATGCGACGGGCGCCCAGACTTCTATTGGGCCAATTAACATTGTCGATAATGGCGCCCGCACTGGCGGCCTTTATGGTGTTTACCTTCAAGACGAATGGCGGATCTCGCCGGGTCTGACCCTCAACGCGGGCTTGCGTTTCGACGCAGTCAATGAGTTCACCAATGAAAATCAGGTAAGCCCGCGCGTGAACTTGGTCATGCAGGCGACTGATTCCACAACAGTCCATGCCGGCTATTCGCGCTATTTCGTGCCCCCGCCCTTCGAACTCGTCACCCCTACTTCAATAGCACTCTTCAACAATACGACAAACGCCCCTGCCGTCCAGCTGGACAACATCGTCAGGGCGGAGCGGTCGCATTATTTCGATGCCGGGATCAACCAGATCATCGTTCCCGGCCTAACCGTTGGACTCGATGGCTATTACAAGCTTGCGAGAAATTTGATCGACGAAGGGCAATTCGGCGCCCCAATTATCTTGACTGCCTTCAACTATGCCAAAGCCTATGTCGCGGGTGCGGTCTTTACAATAAGCTACGAAGAGGGTCCATGGTCAATCTATGGCAATGCCGCCTATTCGCGCGCTATGGGTAATGACATTACCTCCGCGCAGTTCAATGTTGCGCCTGATGAATTGGCTTACATCACACAAAACTACATCCATCTCGATCACGATCAAACATGGACGGGATCTGGTGGGATCGCCTATACCTTCAACAAGGACACAAAATACCAAACCCGTGTGTCGATGGATTTCATCGCGCAGAGTGGCTTGCGCGCCAGCACGCCGGCGGTGCCCAATGGCGCGTCCCTACCGGAATATGCGGCCGTCAACGCAAGCCTCGTCCAAAAAATTGATCTTGGGATCGGAGCAGGCACCGAACTTCGTCTCGATGTTCTGAACATTGGCGACGCCGCCTACGAAATTCGTAATGGCACGGGAGTTGGCGTCGGCGCCCCTCAGTTCGGCATCCGCCGCACGATACTTGCGGGCATTACCCAGCGGTTTTGATCTGCTTTGTGTCGGTTGAATTCGAAAACAAATTGAGTATCTCCGCTTATGGTGCGCACGGCCGTCAATCGGACTTCTGCTTCTGCTCGGAAGCAGAATTCAAACCGACACTGCGGGCGCCCGCTCTAAATGTTTTCGGTCACGAGCACGATCGCGAAACCATCGTGGCCCTTGGCTCCGACGGTTTGGATCGCCGTGGCGCAGACGCCGGGCTCGGCGGCAAGCATTTCATTGAAGCGGCGGATTCCCAGAATATCGGGATCATGGCTTGCGGCATCGATGACCCTGCCGTCGCGCACCACGTTATCGACGATGATGAGACTGCCCTGCCGGGATAGTTTGCGCGCAAACCTGAAATACTCGGGGATGCTTTTCTTGTCGGCGTCGATGAAGGTGAGGTCGAAAGCGCCGCTGCCCTCGGCGGCGATTTGCGGCAGCGTCTCCAGGGCGCGGCCAATCCGCAGATCCACCCTAGCAGTCAAGCCTGCGCGGGCAATATTCGCGCGCGCCACTTCCGCATATCTGGGTTCGGCCTCGATCGTCACAAGGCGGCCGCCTTCGGGGAGCGCGCGGGCGAGCCAGATGGTGCTGTAGCCGCCGAGCGTGCCAATCTCCAGAATTCTCCGCGCGCCTTGGAGGCGGGCCAAGAGGTGCAAGAGCTTGCCTTGGTTTGGCGTAACTTGGATCGCCGGAAGGCCCGCGGCATCACTCGCCTCGAGAGCCGCGTCCAACGCCGGATCGGAGGGGATGAGCTTGTCCGTGATATAGTGATCTACTGCGGTCCAAAG
Source organism: Methylocella sp. (assembly GCA_036560885.1). Lineage (GTDB taxonomy): Bacteria > Pseudomonadota > Alphaproteobacteria > Rhizobiales > Beijerinckiaceae > Methylocapsa. The sequence continues at coordinate 3,274 of DATBQJ010000052.1, read as the reverse complement.
CGCCTCGGTCATGGATGATCCTCAAGCTTTGTGGCGGCGATGGTCAAGCGAATGAGCGTTCGGCGATGTCCTTGACATCGGGCGAGAGTCCGACAGTGCCGGCGACGTGGCGCAGCGCCTCCTTGGCACGAGTTCGCCGTTTGGGTTCCATTGTCCGCCAGCTCTTGAATGCCGAAAGAAGGCGCGCCGCGACCTGCGGGTTTTTGGCGTCGAGAGCAAGCACAATGTTCGCGATAAAATCGAAACCGCTGCCGTCTTCCGCGTTGAACTGGGTCGGATTCATGACGGCGAAGGAGCCGACGAGGGCGCGCATCCGATTCGGGTTGCTAAACGAGAAGGCCTTGTGTTGCATGAGGGTATTCACCCGGTCGAGCGTGCCTCTTTCGGGCATCGCCGCCTGCAGGGCAAACCATTTGTCGATGACGAGCGCTTCACCTTCATGGGCGCGGTAGAAGACATCGAGCGCGGTTTCGCGTTCCTCTCCGGGGATACGCGCGAGCACGCCGAGCGCGGCGATCTCGTCCGTCATATTGGAAGCGCCTTCGAGCTGACGTGTGGCGAGCCGCGCGCCTTCGATTTTATCGCCGGCAGCGAAAAGATCGAGCGCGGCATTGCGCAAAGCCCGCCGCCCGGCGGCACTTGCGTCCGGCGAATAGGGTCCGTCTTGGGCCAACCGCGCGTAGGCCGAGAGCAATAGTCCCTTGAGGTCTTGACCGATATTCTCGCGCAAAGCCTCACGGGCGAAATGGACCGCGTCCGGATCGACATCCTCGCCGATCTCGCGGGCGATGTCGGCCTCGCCCGGCAGGGTAATTGCCTGCGCGGTGAACGCCGGATCGGCGCTTTTCTTAATGACGGCGGCGATCGCGGCAACAAACTCCTGATCGCGATATGGCGCCTCTCCGGCGCGGATCCGTTCGACCGAGCGCAGGAGCAGGCGGGCGGCATAGATCTGCGCCGCCTGCCAGCGATTGAAACCGTCGCTGTCATGCGAAATAAGCGCAATGAGATCGGCCTCGCTTGCCGCGGTATCGAGCCGGACCGGCGCCGAGAACTCCCTCAACAGGGACGCCACCGGACGGCTCGGCACGTCGCGAAAGACAATCCGCCGCCGTGCGGTCGAAAGCTCGATCACACCGCGCGACAGTTCCGCCGCGCTTGCCCCATCGCTGCCGCTCGTGCGCAGCTCGATGTCGCCCCGGCCGGGAGCGACGAGACCGAGCGCGATTGGAATGACAAACGGCTCCTTTTTCTCCTGGCCGGGCGTTGGCCTGCAGGATTGCACGAAATCCAGCGTGAAAGATTTCGCCGTTTCGTCGTAGGATGCAGTGGCTTCGACGAGCGGGGTGCCGGCTTGCGTGTACCAACGCGAAAATTGGGTCAAATCCCGCCCCGAAGTTTCGGCGAAACACGACACAAAATCCTCGATCGTCGCCGCCGTTCCATCGTAGCGTTCGAAGTAAAGATCCATGCCTTTGCGAAACGCATCGCCGCCGATGAGCACCTTCAGCATTCGGATGATTTCGGCGCCTTTTTCATAGATCGTGGCGGTGTAGAAATTGTTGATTTCCAAATAAGTGTCGGGCCTCACATTATGCGCGAGCGGCCCGGCGTCCTCTGGAAATTGTTGTGCGCGCAAAGTGCGCACATCGGCTATGCGGCGCACCGGGGCCGAGCGCTGATCTGCCGAAAACGCATGGTCGCGGAAAACGGTCAGACCCTCCTTGAGGCAGAGCTGAAACCAATCGCGGCAGGTGATGCGGTTGCCGGTCCAATTGTGAAAATATTCATGCGCGATCACCGCCTCGATCTGGGCATAATCGGTGTCCGTCGCGGTAGAAGGTGAAGCAAGAATATATTTGTCGTTAAAGATATTCAGTCCCTTGTTCTCCATCGCGCCCATGTTGAAATCGGAGACAGCCACGATATTGAAAACGTCGAGATCGTATTCGCGTCCATAGACCTCTTCGTCCCAGGCCATCGCGCGTTTCAAGGCATCCATCGCATAGGCGGCGAAAGGTTGCTTGCCATGTTCGACATGAATGCCGAGCGCGACCTTGCGCCCGGAGCGGGTAGTGAAAGTATCGAAAATCGACCCGAGATCGCCGCCAATAAGCGCGAACAAATAGCAGGGCTTGGGAAAAGGATCGTGCCAAACCGCGAAATGGCGCCCCGTTTCCTCGATTTTGTCCGAGGCGATCTTGTTGCCATTCGAGAGCAAAAGCGGCGCTTCGGAAAGCTCCGCCTCCAGCCGCACCGTGTAGACGCTCAACACGTCGGGACGGTCGAGAAAATAGGTGATGCGGCGAAAGCCTTCCGCCTCGCATTGGGTGCAATAGGCGGAGCCGGAGCGATAGATACCCATTAAGCAGGTGTTGGCCGTGGGATCGGTCACGGTCTCGATGTCAAGCACGAAGGAGCGGTTGGGCGGCCCGTTCAACGCGAACCGGTCCGGCGTCACGCTACCGTTCCATGCCTCCGGCCGGTGCAAATCGAGGTCGCGGCCATCGAGCGCGATTCTTGTCGCGAAAAGTCCGTCGCCGTCGAGGACAAGGGCGGCATTGGCCTGTCCCAACGGGTTAGGGTAAATGGCGAGACGGGCATTAATTCGCGTTGCCGCCGGGTGAAGCTTGACATCGAGATCGACCTTGCTGATCAGATAATCGGGAACCCTATAGTCTTTCAGACGAACGGGTCCGGCGGCATCGGTACGCATCAAAACCTCTCGGAGGGGGCGCGCGGGTGGACGAAAGCCGCGATCATAGGGGCAAGAGGGGCAGGGCGCAAAGCGGACACGCCTCGAATGTCCCATCGAGTAGCGCGTGGGGCAAAAAACCGCCCGGCCTGCCGGTCCGCGAGACGGCCGGCCAACACAAGGGAAATATAGTATGGCCGGAACTATCGAAAAGGCTTTATTCGCAGTCGCCCTCTTCGGAATGATGCTCCCCAGTGCTGGATGGGCGCATGGACCGTCGCGTCAAAAAATCACCGAGACAATTGAGATCGACGCGCCCCCCGCAAAAGTGTGGGCAACAATCGCCGATTTTCACGACATGAGCTGGCTCCCCGGCGTCGCCAAGACCACTGGCGAAGGCGGCAACGAACCCGATGTCGCGAAACGCCAACTTACCCTTGACGGCGGCGCGACGATCGACGAAAGCCTCTACAAATATGACGCGGCAGAGATGAGCTATTCCTATCGCATTGACAACGTCGATGTGAAGGTCTTGCCGGTCAACAATTATTCCTCGACCATTGCTGTCCTCCCAGCCGA
>DATBQJ010000051.1:0-16285 GCA_036560885.1 Methylocella sp. | reverse complement strand
CAACCAGGATGTAAGGACCTTGGATCCCTGCTTCAAGCGATCCGTACCGCAGTGCAACGAACTGCGCAAGATGGAGATTGAGATAACCGAAGCAGGACTTTTCCTGTCCGTCCTTTAGCTGCTCGTTTAATACACTTAAATACGTTGGCCGCATAGTTTGCCGCGAATTGCGACCTCAACACTCATTCTTTGTGATCATTGGTACTCGGCCAAGAATCGGGCAGTGACGAAATGAGATCGCCGCCGTGCCATTCAATCCGTCCGGCAAGCTTCAATCCGAGCAGGAGCGTTCGCACCTCCCGTGGCGGCGCCTCCGATGCGCGGGCGAGTTCATCAACCGAAACCGGGACTGGACCCAAGAGCGCGATAAGCCGCCTCTCGATGTCGTCCCGCGGCCGCGCGGGCGGCTTCACCACGGGCGCCGCAGCGGCCCCGTCGGGCGCGGCTGCCGATGCGCCATCCTCCGGATTGGCGGGCGCCGGCCTATATGGGGTAGCGCCCGCTTCGGGAAGATCGAGTTCGTCCCACAGCGGCTCATACCCCCGGCCCGCGATACCGGGCTCGAAAAAGCCCGTCTCGGGTTGTGTACGCGACTGGTTTTGCTCAGCTAGCGCGTCGATGACATCCTCCGCCTTGGTGCAGAACGTCGCGCCGTCGCGCAACAGATCGTTGGCGCCTTCCGCGCGCGGATCAAGCGGGGAACCCGGCACGGCAAAGATTTCGCGGCCCTCATTGGCGGCGAATTTCGCGGTGATGAGGGAACCGGACCGGCGCGCCGCCTCGACGACGACGACTGCCCGGCAAAGGCCCGCGACAATCCGGTTGCGGCGCGGAAAATCGCGTCCCCGCGCTTCCCAGCCGATCGGCATTTCGCTGATCGCGGCGCCTTGTTCGAGGAGCCGCTCGAGCAGGGATTCGTGCTCGGCCGGATAAATATTTCCAAGTCCCCCCGCGACGACTGCGATTGTTCCGGTCTCGATTGCCGCCTGATGCGCCCGCGCGTCGATCCCGCGCGCGAGGCCGGAGACGATGACATGCCCGGCGCGGGCAATTCCGCGCGCAAGTTGGGAAGTGAAGGCGAGCCCGGCCGCCGAGGCATTGCGGGCACCGACGATCGCAATTTTCGAGCGCCGCAGGCTTGCAAGATTGCCGCGCACGGCGAGCAAGGGCGGTGGCGAGGCGGTGGCTCGCAAGAGCGCTGGATAATCCGGCTCGTGAATGCCGATAAAACGCGCGCCCAGCCGCTGCGCCGCCTCGATCTCGCGCTCGGTCTCCTCGGCGGTCGCGATGCGGATGGGCCGCCCCGGCTTGCCGCTCGCGATCAGGGCTGGCAAGGCCGCAAGCGCCGCCCCGGCACTCCCATGGCGGCTCAGCAGAACGTTAAATGTCCGGGGTCCGATATTTTCGCAGCGCAAGAGCCGCAGCCAGTCGAAACGCTCGCCGTCGTCGAGGGGGCCAAGCGTTTCCGGGACAAGCGGGGTGTCCTCCATCAACTTGTCCCGATGCGCGATTCTGTGCCAGCCAGGAGCCGCGCAATATTGGCGCGATGTTTCACCCACAAAAGGATCGCCATGAGCCCGAACATGAGCGCGGCGCCGCTTTGCCCGGTGATCAATAGTACGAGCGGGGTCAGCGCGCTCGCCGCGAGCGCGGCGGCCGAGGAGGTGCGGGTGAGGAAGGCGACCGCGAGCCAGATCATGCCAAAGGCGACCGCCGCCAGCCAGGTAATGCCGAGAAGACAACCGAGGAAGGTCGCGACCCCTTTGCCACCTCTAAATTTTAGCCAGGCCGGAAATAAATGGCCAAGAAAAGCGCCGAGCGCGGCGGCAAGCACGGGGGACCCCGGCGCAAAAATGGCAGCGATCAAAACCGCGACGGTTCCCTTCAAAAGATCGAGAAGTAGGGTCAGCGCCGCCAAATCCTTGCGGCCGGTGCGCAAAACGTTGGTCGCGCCAATATTGCCGGAACCAATCGCGCGAAGGTCTGCCGTGCCCGCAACCCGCGTCAAAATGAGGCCAAACGGAATCGCGCCGCAAACATAGCCGAACAGCAAGGCGAGAACGCTGTGAAACACGCCGGAAAACCGTTTTGACCGTAGGTTAAGTCCGCAACCTAGCTTTCCAATGGCAGCGCGGCAACCCGCCCATACTGCGGAAATTGCCGTCAACCTGATTTCGGTTTTTCATTGCTTCTTTACGGGGCAGGGGTGACGCCCCGAAGCAACGCCCCAGTTAGGAATTCAGCAATAGGCGGGACGGCCTACACCTGATCCAATTTTGCCGAGGTGGTCCCAATGGGATCCAGTCGATCAACATTTTCATGAGTCGATTTTGAGAACAACGCGGAAGCGCGCCTTGCCGCTCATCATCCGGTCATAGGCGGCCTGGGCTTCCTCGAGCGGAAAAACCTCGTTCATCGAAGTGATGCCATTGAGATGACTGAACAAAAGCGTGTCTTCCGAGTCGGCCGCGGTGCCCCCATACCAACCTCGCACCGATGCGCGTTTCCCGAGGAGGTCAATAGAATTGACGGTCAGAGCGCCGACAGCGCCGATGACCATCATGGTTCCATTGACACCGAGGCCGCCCGAGAGCGCTTGCATGGCTCCGGCGTTTGTGACGGTTGCGATGATGGCTTTGGCACCGCCCATGGCCTGCAGTGCGATGGCGGGATCGCCCGCTTCGCTGTCGATGTAGTCGTGCGCGCCCAAGGACCGCGCCAGGGCTTCCTTGTCGCGCCCTCGATTTACAGCCACGGTCCGGAACCCCGCCCGAGCGGAAAATTGTATGCCCAGGTGGCCAAGTCCGCCGACCCCATGGATCGCCACCAGATCTCCCGGCTTCGCGCCGCAGTTCCGAAGAGCGTTGAAGGTGGTGATGCCGGCGCAGAGGAGCGGCGCGGACTCGACAGGGTCAAGGGCCGGCGGTACGTGCGCCAAGGCCGAAGCGAGCGCCAGCATGTGGGTGGCGTAGCCGCCGTCGCGGGTGATGCCAGTGATGCCGTGAATGTTTTCGCAGGCGAAGGCGTTGCCCCGCTGGCAACGGCCACAGTAGCCGCACGCACCGCCGAACCAGCCCACCCCGGCCCGCGCACCCACGACCCAGCCTTCAACGTCTGGACCGAGGGCGTCGATCACACCGATCACTTCATGGCCCGGAACGCGGGGATAGGTGAGCCCCGGCATGTGACCTTCGACGATGAAGGAGTCACTATGGCAGACCCCGCAGGCGTGTACGCGGATGCGGACCTCGTGACCGCCGGGCTCGGGCAGATCGCGCTCCTCCATGCGGAAGCGCGCGCCAGGTTCCGGAACGATCATTGCGCGCATCTTCAAAAGGGCGGTCTCCGCTATGGGTAAGGCCAATTATATAGGACCAAGGATACAGGTGTCGAGGCGTGCAGATCTAGAATGACGCGCCGCCCGATGGCGCCCATGTGGCGGAAGTGGAAATTTAAACCGAGATATTACCCCCCGAACACGGCTTGACCGGGGCGCCCGCGCGGCGTACCCAAATTTTTGGGACACCTTTCCCCAACGAAAGGCGCCCATCTGAAAGGATGGTTTTATGGTAGCAATTTTTCCCGCCGCGCGGCCTGCGCAGCCGAATTTTTCCTGCGGTCCGTGCGCCAAGCACCCTGGTTGGCAACTCCAAAATCTTGCAGACGCCCCGTTTGGGCGCTCGCACCGGGGCAAGCCCAGCAAAGCCAAATTAAAACGCGTGATCGATTTGACCCGCGAGGTTTTGCGGGTTCCGCGAGAATATCGAATTGGCATCGTCCCTGGCTCGGATACCGGGGCGGTCGAAGCGGCACTTTGGTCCTTGCTTGGCCCACGTGGCGTCGATGTCTTTGCCTGGGAGTCTTTCAGCGAGGGCTGGGTCCACGATATCGTCGAGCATTTGAAACTCAAGAACGCCCGGGCATTCGTCGCGGACTATGGCGAGATTCCAGATCTTGGCCACGCGGATTTCGATAATGACGTCGTCTTCGCCTGGAATGGAACGACGTCCGGCGTGCGTGTCCCTAATGCCGATTGGATCGCGGCTGATCGTAAGGGTCTCACGATTTGCGACGCGACCTCCGCCGCATTCGCCCAAAACCTCGATTGGGGAAAGCTTGATGCCACCACTTTCTCCTGGCAGAAGGCGCTTGGCGGCGAGGCCGCGCATGGCATGTTGATCCTATCGCCGCGCGCCGTGGAAAGACTTGAAACCTATACGCCGCCCTGGCCGCTACCAAAACTTTTCCGTTTGACCCATGGGGCGAAATTGATCGACGCTATTTTCGAGGGCGAAACCATCAACACGCCTTCCCTCATCTGTGTCGAGGATTATATCGACGCCCTGAATTGGGGAAAATCGCTTGGCGGACTCGACGCTCTCATCGCCCGCGCCGATGCCAATTCGCAAGCGCTCGGCGACTGGGTGGCGCGGACGCCGTGGGTGGATTTCCTCGCCGCCGACCCGAGGATCAGATCGAATACCAGCGTCTGCCTCAAGGTGGTCGATCCGACCATTGCGACGCTTCCACAGGCAGGCCAAGCGGCATTCGCGAAAGCGCTCGAAGATTTGCTCGAAAAGGAAAAGGTCGCTTTCGACATCGGCGCCTATCGTGGTGCGCCGCCCGGCCTTCGGATTTGGTGTGGCGCGACCATCGAGACGAGCGATATCGAGGCGCTGACCCCTTGGCTCGATTTCGCCTTCGCGAAAACCAAGGGCGATCTCGCCAAGGCGGCGTGATTCCGCAAGGATCAACAGCGGCGCCGCAAGGTGAACGCTCGGGCGCAAACAAGCCTCCCCCGGCGAAAGCGGTTTCGCCGGGCAGGCGGAGTAGTTCCGCGCCAATTTATTGGAGAAGCGCCTTGGCTCCGCGCGTATTGATTTCCGATGCCTTATCGCCTGCCGCCGTCGCCATTTTCGAGGAGCGTGGTATCGCGGCCGATTTTCAGCCGGGCCTCGGAAAGGACAAGGACAAGGACAAGCTCGCCGCCGTCATCGGCGGATACGAGGGCCTTGCCATTCGCTCCGCTACAAAGGTCACGGCCAAATTACTTGAGCGCGCGACGCGGCTGAAAGTAATCGGCCGCGCGGGGATCGGCGTCGACAATGTCGACATTCCGACCGCCACCGCGAAAGGCATTATCGTGATGAACACGCCGTTAGGCAATTCGATCACCACCGCCGAACATGCGATCGCCTTGATGTTCGCGCTCGCCCGCCAGATTCCCCAGGCCGATGTGTCGACGCAGGCCGGCAAATGGGAAAACAACCGTTTCATGGGTGTCGAGATCACCGGCAAGGTGCTCGGCATTATAGGCTGCGGCAATATCGGATCGATCGTCGCCTCGCGCGCGATCGGCTTGCACATGCAGGTCATCGCCTACGATCCATTCCTTTCGTCCGAACGCGCCCTCGATCTCGGAGTCGAGAAAGTGGACCTTGAAACCCTGCTTGGCCGCGCGGATTTCATCACTTTGCACACGCCGCTGACGGCGCAGACGAAAAATATTTTGTCGGCGGAAAATCTTGCCAAGACCAAGAAGGGCGTGCGGATTATCAATTGCGCGCGCGGCGGGCTCGCCGACGAAGAGGCCCTGCGCGCGCTGCTCGATAGCGGCCATGTGGCGGGCGCGGGTTTCGACGTATTCGGGCAGGAACCGGCAACCGGAAATCCGCTTTTCGGCCACCCTAATGCGGTCTGCACGCCGCATCTTGGCGCTTCTACCCGCGAGGCGCAAGAAAACGTCGCGCTCCAGATCGCCGCGCAAATGTCGGACTATCTGATCCGTGGCGCGATTACGAACGCGATCAACTTTCCCTCGATCACCGCCGAGGAGGCCCCCAGACTCAAGCCTTTCATCGCGCTCGCAGGCCGCCTCGGTTCGTTTGCCGGGCAGTTCGTCGAATCTGGAATTAAAAGGGTGACGATCACCTATGAAGGCGAGGTGGCGCAATTGAACACCAAAGCGTTGACCGCATCGGCGATCGCGGGACTTTTGCGGCCTCTGCTCGCGGACGTCAACATCGTTTCCGCGCCCGGCGTGGCCAAGGAAAGGGGGATCGCGATCGACGAAGTAACCCGCGCCGCCGATGGAGATTACCAATCGCTCATCACACTCTCGGTCGCAACGCAGGAACACGAGCGCTTGGTCTCCGGCACTGTTTTTCACGATGGCAAACCACGCATCGTCGCGATTAATGGGATCAAGGTCGACGCACTGATCGCGCCCGTGATGATTTACGTCAGTAATGAAGACAAACCGGGGTTCATCGGCCGTTTCGCGAGCCTTCTCGGCAATGCCGCGATCAATATTGCGACATTCGCCCTCGGCCGCGACCGCGAGGGGGGCTCCGCGATCGCGCTCGTCGAGGTGGACGGCCCGGTCCCGCAAAAGTTGCTCGCCGAAATCGCGACGCTGCCCGGGGTTAAAGAGGCCAAGGCATTGGCGTTTTGATGCCGCCTCGCACTGCCTCCGCAGGCGTACACCATACCAGCTTTTGCGGATATGAATGATTTTCACGAGCCCAAATTTTTCAGGTATTGGGCGAACCAATCCTTTATGCTCGCTTCCCAGCCTGTCTCATTGGTGCTCAAAGCTCCTGCAGGCCACCTTATTCGCACGAGTCTTGTCTTGCGCGCGAAGGGAATTTCAAGCCCCTTTCATGTGCCGGGACTGGGACGTTTAGGAGGCCGTATTTGGCCAGAACGCGCGGACACATCGCAAGACGATTTCCGGTTCTGCCGGGCCAGACGAGCACCGCGCGATGACCGCGGCCGCGGGGGAGGCGCTTGTCCTGTTCTCTGGCGGCCAGGATTCGACAACTTGTCTTGCCTGGGCGCTCGATCGCTATGCGCGGGTTGAGACGATTGGATTCGATTACGGCCAAAGGCATCGCGTCGAGCTCGACCAGCGCCCCACGATCCGCGAAAAGCTGCGCCAAGATTTTACCGCCTGGCGCGAGCGGCTCGGCGAGGACCATCTGATCCGCATCGAGGCTTTGGCGCAAATCTCGACAACCGCAATGACCCACGATGTCGAGATCGTCACCGGCGCGCATGGCCTGCCCAACACCTTCGTGCCCGGCCGCAACCTCGTGTTTTTGACGTTGGCGGCGGCGCTCGCCTACCGGCGCGGCTTCAAATATATTGTCGGCGGCATGTGCGAAACGGATTTTTCAGGCTATCCGGATTGCCGCGACGATACCGTGAAAGCCATGCAACTCGCGGTGAACCTCGGCATGGATACTCGTTTTGTTCTTGTAACGCCTTTGATGTGGCTCGATAAGGCAGCAAGTTGGCGCCTCGCGGAAACGCTCGGCGGAACATCGCTCGTAGATCTTATCGTCGAGTTGACGCATAGCTGCTACCTCGGCGAGCGCGCGATACGGCACGATTGGGGCCGGGGCTGCGGTTCGTGTCCCGCCTGCCGGCTACGCGCCGAAGGCTGGCGGAAATACATTTCCTCGTCAGGAAACCAAGTGCCGGCATGATGCTATCCGGTAGATGCCGGCCGGGTGGAAGGCGGTCAGCCCGCGCGGTTCGGCCAAGCGTGGTTTGACGCGCGCCGCACCCCTACGGCACATCATGTCCCGGTTTCGCTGCTGCACGGGACCAAATCTTCTTTTTCAAGAGTAAAAGAAGCCCGGCGTAGACGATGAGGAAGACCAGCACGCGAAAGCCGAGGCGCTTGCGCTCATCGAGTTTCGGTTCGGCGGCCCACGTCAGAAAGGCGGCAACATCCTTGGCATATTGCTGAACCGTCTTGGGCGAGCCGTCCGCGTAGTCGATAAGACCGTCACTCAGAGGGTCCGGCATAGCGATCTTGTGGCCCGGGAAATATTCGTCCCAGTTCAAGTCGTTTTGCTCCGTGTAGCCGGTCAAGAGCGCATAAATGTAATCGGCGCCTTGCTCTTGATATTGGATAAAGGGATCGATCAGAAAGAGTGGAAAACCCCGCTCATAGGTACGGGCCTTGGCGAGCAAGGACATATCCGGGGGTACCGCGCCGAGCGCCGCCTTCGCGGCCTGTTCATTAGCAAAATTCCACGGGAAGTAATCCGATGGCCGGCCGGGCCGTTCGAACATTTCGCCGGCATCGTTTGGGCCGTCCTTGATTTTGTATGTGGCGGCGAGCGCCTTGACTTGCGCTTCCGAGAAGCCAGGACCGCCTGGATCCGCCAAATTGCGGAAGGCGACCAATGCGAGGGAATGACAATTGGAACAAACCTCGTGATAAACTTGAAACCCCCGCTGAAGCTGCGCCTGATCGAAGCGGCCAAAGGGGCCGTGAAAGCTCCATGCCTGACGCGGCGGACTGGGTTGCTCATGGGAATTTGGTTCCGGCTGAGGGTTATTTGCGGCGAGCAGTTTGGCGGCGCTCGGGGCCAAAACCGCCACCAAAGCCGCGCCAAATGCCAATCCAATACCGCGGCCGATCCCGTGCCTCATCGCTGTTTTCCTTTTGGCCAGGCGGTCATTGCTCCGGTTCGCGCGCTTACCTTGAACTGGCGTCCGCCGCCGCGGCTTGGCTTTGCTTGCCCAATACTGCGTCGCAAATGGAGGGAGGCACGGGCATTGGCTTCTCGTATCGTCCAAGCAACGGCAGGATCACCAGGAAGTAGAGGAAATAATAGATGGTCAGGAATCGGGCGGCGATCACATACCCTCCTTCTGGCGGCTGCGATCCCATATAGCCGAGGAGCACCGTGCAGGCGACAAAGAGCCAAAAGAAAACCTTATAAAGAGGCCGGTAAGCCGCCGACTTGACCTTGGAGCTGTCGAGCCAAGGCAGAAACGCGATTATGATGACCGCGGCGAACATCGCGGCAGTTCCGCCGAGTTTGGAAGGGATTGACCGCAAAATCGCGTAAAAAGGCAGGTAATACCATTCCGGTACGATATGAACCGGAGTCTGCAACGGGTTAGCCTCGATGTAATTATCCGCATCGTAAAGATAATTCGGCACGTAAAACACAAACCACGCGAAAAACACAAGGAAGCAGACGAGCGCGAAGCCATCTTTCACGGTGAAATAGGGATGGAAAGGCAAGGTGTCCTTGGCGGTCTGCTTTTCTATTCCGGCGGGATTGTTCGATCCGTGAACATGCAGGGCCCAAATATGCAAGACGACGACGCCCGCGATCATGAAGGGCAGCAGATAGTGAAGTGCGAAGAAACGATTGAGAGTCGCGTTATCGACCGCATAGCCGCCCCAGAGCCAAGTCGTAATCGAATCGCCAACCAACGGAATTGCCGAGAAAAGGCTGGTAATGACTGTCGCTCCCCAAAAACTCATTTGCCCCCAAGGCAGGACGTAGCCCGTGAATGCTGTCACGATCGCCAGGAGAAAGATGATGACACCGAGCAGCCACAAGACTTCCCGCGGCGACTTGCTGGAGCCGTAATACATGCCCCTGAACATGTGGATGTAAAGCGCGAGGAAGAACATCGAGGCGCCATTCGCATGGGCGTAGCGCAGAAGCCAGCCGTAGTTCACGTCGCGCATGATATGCTCGATCGATGCGAACGCGAGGCCGGACTGGGGCGTGTAGTGCATCGCAAGGACGACGCCGGTGACGATCTGGGACGCCAGCATGAACGACAAAATGCCGCCGAACGTCCACCAATAGTTGAGGTTGCGCGGGTTGGGGAAAACCACGAAGGAGGAGTGAATAAGGCCACCCACCGGCAGGCGGCTTTCGAACCATTTGGCCACGCGGCTCTTCGGCACGTAGGTCGAGTTTCCGCTCATGATCAGGCCGTCTCTCGATGACATCTACCGGGGATCTTCGCAGACACCGGCGGGGCGGCAAGCCTTCGCACGCCGCGGCCCTTACCCTATCGTGATCTTCGTGTCGCTCGCGAACTTATACGGCGGCAAGGCAAGATTGTACGGCGCTGGACCATAGCGGATTCGGCCGGACGCATCGTAGACCGAGCCGTGACAAGGGCAAAAATAACCGCCCTCATAAGGTCCGTCGTTCTTGAGCGGCACGCAGCCGAGATGGGTGCAAATGCCGATGACGACGAGCCATTCGGGCTTTTGTACCCGCGACTCGTCGGTTGCCGGATCGCGCAGCTCGCTCAAAGGCACGGCGCGCGCGGCTTCGATCTCTTTTGGGGTGCGGTGGCTGATGAAAATAGGCTTGCCGCGCCATTTCACGGTCACCACCTGCCCTTCCGCGATATTGGCGATATCAGCTTCCGCCGAAGCGGCCGCCAGGGTCGTCGCGTCGGGATTCATTTGATCGATCAGCGGCCATGCCGCGAGCCCAGCTCCGCCCACGCCCATTACCCCGGTCGCGACGACTAGAATGTCCCTCCGGGTCGGTTCGTCTGCCATCGTGTTCGCTGCCATGATATCCTCGAACTCGGGCGTTTCAGCCTGCCTTACGAATAATCGAGTGCCATCGCGGAAGCAATAGCCGAGCAGCAACGTTTTCGTCCGCCCGTTTGATGCGAGGTCCGGTGTCGGCGGATCGAGCCGCGAGAGTGTGACGGGACTATCGGCGTTCCCGGTCATTTTGGAAGTCTATGCCAGCAAACACGCAGTTCGGCCAGACCGCGCCTCTGACGGTGGCCCTTTTTCAGCCAGACATCCCGCAAAACGCGGGCACGATTTTGCGGATGTGCGCCTGTCTCGGGCTCGCCGCCGCGATTATCGAACCCGCCGGCTTTTTGGCGAGCGACAAGCATTTTCGAAGGGCCGGCATGGATTACCTCACCCACGTCGAAATCGAGCGCTATCCGCATTGGGAGGCCTTTGAGGAGTGGCTCCACGCCGCCAAGCGGCGGCTGGTCCTGCTTACGACCAAGGCTGGCCTGGCCTACACGGCCTTCAGTTATGCTGCCGGCGATATCCTGCTTTTCGGCCGCGAGTCGGCCGGTGTGCCCGCAAAAGTCCATGCCGCCGCCGATGCGCGTCTTGTCATTCCCTTGAAGCCGCCGATGCGGTCTTTAAACGTTGCTGTTGCCGCGGCAATGGTGGCGGGAGAAGCCACGCGGCAGTTGCAGCTCGCCCGCAAGTCTTGAGCTTATGTGCGAACGGTCAGACATGCCGGGCATGTTAGGGCCGGCGGCGCACCCATCTCCGGCCGTCACACGGCAATGTTCAGTGCCTGCAAAAAAGCCTGCGCGAGGATCATGTGCCCCGCCAAGGTTGGATGCACCCTGTCGCCAGCCAGCGCCATGGGATGAAGTTTGGTCAGAACCGAATCGAACGCGGCCTGAGTATCGACCGGAATGGCGTCATATTTCGCTGTAAGTTGGAGCACAGCGCCGCCGTAGCGGTCCATCATAGCCCGCATGGGCTCAGCCCGGTTGGGCTCAAGAAAGTAAGGCGTCATGAGCACCAGCCCCTTGAGCTGAGGCCTCGTAGCACGGATCAATCTCTCCAAAGTCGATTCATATTCGTCCAGCGTGACGTGCCATTCTCTTTGCAGGGGGGCATCAAACTGACGCCAGACATCGTTGATGCCGATCATGATGGAGAGCCAGTCGGGACGTAGGTCGAGAACATCAGTTTGCCAGCGCGCCGCGAGGTCCCGCACCGTATTTCCAGAGACCCCGATGTTGCGGATGCGGATCTTTTTCTCGGGATAACTAGCCCCGAGAAAGGCATGGATAAGCGAGACATAGCCATTGCCCAGATCCCAATTGATGCCTTCGGCGATCGGCCGGGCGCGGCCGCAGTCGGTAATGGAATCGCCGACCATGAGCAATGTGCTGTTGGATTGAATCTTCATCATATCTTTCCTGGCGTGGCACGTCCCCCCGGGAAGCGCGGGCTAACGGCCGGAGCGGGGTAGACATAGTTTCAACATGGCGGAACGGACTCGTTCGGTTTTGCGCTCGGTCACAAGCGAAACGCGATAGGCGGTCAAAAGACAAACGATGACCGTCACCGCGAACTGCGCAAAGGCCATCGGACTTGGGGAAATCTTGTCTCGCGCAAGACCGGCGCTTTGAAAGAGGGAAACGGTGAGAAACACGACCGGCAAATGGATCGCGTAGAGGGTGTAGGAAAACCCCGCAGCCCAGCCAAACAATCGCGGTGCCAAGGGAAACGCGCTCAGTTGGCGGCACGAGATCGCCAGGGCTACACCCGCCGCGATCGTTGTATCGGTCCCAACTTCGCCCGCCGCATTGAGGTGCCGCGCCGCCATGCCGGCGACGATTAGGCCAATACCTAAAAACCCTGCAAGGAGAGGGACCTGCCTCGTGTGTAGAATGCGATAGGAAAGGGTGCCGAGAAACCAAGCGCTGAACCAAAACACGGCTTCACTGGGATAGTGGCACACAGTCGCGGCAATCGCAAAGACAAGCGTAAGCGCCATTAGGCGCAGCGCCATCGATGCCTTCCACAAGAGCAATTGAATGACCGCGGGGGCAAAAAGATAAAGCGCCCATTCGTATCCAAGCGACCAAAGCGCGGGGTTTTGCTCCCAAGCTGGACAACTGAAGCCCTGCAAACCTGAAAGAAAGCATACCGTCTGCGAAACGCCGCCAAAATCCAGTTGCTTATGCTCATAGAGCGGTCCATCTCCCGGATTGCCAAGGAGGAGCAGTCCAAGAACAAATATTACTTGGGTAATCACCAACGCCGGGAAGTAGACGATAAAGATGCGCGTAAATCTCGCAATGAGATACCGCGCAAGGTCAAAACTACCTCGCTGTATGGAACTGGTGAGGCTGCCACCGATCAAAAAACCGCTCAGCACAAAAAAGATAACAACGGCCTGATGCCCCAACCCAGTGAGGAAATAAAACAGCTTGAGCATAGCGCCCTCTTGTTCGGGCACTTCGAGATACACAAAATACATGGCGCGGCTGTGCGCGAGTGCGACAAGGAGTGCTGCCGTCGCCCGCAGAAAATCGAGGAACGGCCAATGGTTTGACGCTTTGCCGGCTCTTTCGGTCATCGCCCCGCCTGTTTGCCAAGATCGGCAAGTGTCCAATCGCAATCTTGCTTGTTTCCAGCCGCCCGCGCAACACTCGCGGCGTTGCCTTTCGAACCAGCTGTAGGACATGGGATATGCCATAAATGGAAGCGGCGAGCGAAAAATGGCGCCAAAACTGTTATCCTGCTTCCATCATTGAGGGATGGAGGGGTGCGATGTCGAAAGCCTTGGACTATGTCAAAGCAACTGTGCAAATCGCTTTCGGCCTTGTTGTCCTCATCATCATTCTATTGAATTTCCGCGCTCTTCACCTTGCAGTGCAGAAATTTCTCGAGAGAGCAGCGTCGGTGAGTTCAGTCAAGGTTCTTGGCATCGAGATCGACATGGACGCCACCGACCGCGCGCTCTCCGCTGCGGATGCAAAGCGGGCGCTCTTCCACGTGGCAAATTTGACGGATGCCGAGAAGCGCCGCGTTCTGGCCCTGATTCATGGTCTCGACGGCAAGGAATTCATTCGATTGATGTATGTCGGCCAGCTCAAAAACCTTTGCGAATTCGAGAATCCCTCAACCGAAATGCGCCATGACGTAGCTCTCGATTATGAATTGCGCGACAAGGGCCTGACGAAGATCGAGGCCGACCCCGCCACGCTGGAATCGGTGCGCGCCGAGTTGGCGAAGATGGTTGCGCAAGGAAAGAGCCTGGATAATGGTTACCCGCGCGCCTGCTACGACATGACGTTCACCGACGACGGCTACAACGTCAAAACGGTGCTTGTGAATAGTATGAGCGCGACGTTCGACAAAGGTCGAAAGACCTCGCCATGAGGGCTTGCCATGCGGGGCGAAGGGGAGGGGATGGGCCTATTTGAATCACCCGCATCGTGCTCGATACAGCACGTTCATTCGCGGCGCGTGCCGGCCCTGAGCTTGGAAGACCAAATTGTATGACCATCGCCGATGCAACGGACAGCCGCAAAAGCGAGACCCGAGCGTGGTTCGAACGGCTACAGGAAGAAGTCATCCTGGCCATCGAACTTCTGGAGAGCGAGGCGGAGGGGCCTTTCGCAGAGGCGGACATGGCGCCAGGACGTTTTTCGACGAAACCATGGACAAGAACCGATCAGGCCAGCGGCGGCGATGGCGGCGGTGGCCGCATGGCGATGCTTGCTGGCCGCGTGTTCGAGAAAATGGCGGTTCACACGTCGACGGTCTTTGGAACATTTCCACCCGAATTCGCGGCACAAATACCCGGCGCCGGAACCGATCCGGCGTTCTGGGCCTCCGGTGTTTCGCTGATCGCGCATCCGTGGAACCCGAACGTCCCCATCGTTCACATGAATACGCGTTTCGTAGAGACCACCAAGGCGTGGTTCGGCGGCGGCGCCGATCTCACCCCCCAGCTCGACCGGAGGCGCGTCCAAAGCGATCCGGACACACGCACCTTCCACGCCGCCATGAAGGCCGCCTGCGACAGCCATGGCAAAGTTGCCGATCACACGAAATTCAAGCAATGGTGCGATGATTATTTTTATCTGAAGCACCGCAACGAGCCGCGCGGGACGGGGGGAATTTTTTACGATTATCTCGACTGCCCTAGCGGCGACGAAACGGCATTCGCCGCAAACTTCGCTTTCAGCCGGGCCGTGGGCAGGGCTTTTCTTGCCGTCTATCCCGAACTCGTGCGCCGCAATTTCGCGCTTTCCTGGACCAAGGCCGACCGCGAGGAGCAACTGACCCGCCGCGGCCGCTACGCCGAATTCAACTTGATCTACGATCGCGGGACGATTTTCGGCTTGAATACCGGCGGCAATGTCGAGGCGATTTTGTCGTCGCTACCGCCCCTCGCGCGATGGCCTTGAAGGAGGTCCGGCGGCAGCCACCAATCCTTCTGCTTCCGCGTCGGCAGGGAAAGTCCATAGCCTGTGCGCGGTGAAGCTCCAGAGCATGACGATCCCGGTTGTCGCTATCTGAGCAAAAAGATACGGAACGCCCGCGGCATGGATGAAAAGAGACATAAAAATATAGGTGAGCCCGAAGCCCACGGCGGCGACCGCCACGAACCGGGACACGGCCGCCTCATGCCGCAGGTGGGTGCGAAAGACATGACGGCGGTTGAGACCATAGGAAACCGTGCCGCCCGCCCCATAGCCGATCAGCGCGGCCGCCACCGCCGACATTCCGGCTACCTCAACGAGCCCGATCAAAAGAACATAATGAACGCTTGTGGCGATAAAGCCTACTACGGCAAAGGATGAAAATTGGCGAAACAATAAAGTCATGCGCCCAAACGTCCAAGATTTAGCTGTTCCGAGGCTGGATGCGGGGGTATAAGCAAGCTCCCTTTTCGGCGGCCTCGCCGCGGCGTCTGACAGGGAATAGTTTCTCTCATCCAGGAGTAAATCTTCATGAATTGTTCGTTTTTCCCGCCGGTGCGCGCGGCAATCCTCGGCACCGCGCTGATTGGTCTGAGCGCAACCGCGCCGAGCGCCTCACAAGTACAGTCCGGCGTGCTCGAATGCAATGTCGCGCCGGGCGTCGGCATTATCATAGGGTCGAACAAAAGCCTCTCCTGCGTGTTTCATCGGGCGCGCGGCTGGCCCGAATATTATGTCGGCACGATCAGCCGGATCGGCCTCGACATTGGGGCGACCGGCCCCGGCCACTTCGTCTGGGGCGTCGTCACCGCGCAGCCTCCCGGCCCCCACTACGCGCTCACCGGCAATTACGCCGGCGCGGGCGTTGGCCTAGCGCTAGGGGCCGGCGGCACCGCCGATACGCTCGTCGGCGGCTACGCCAATTCGATAAGCCTGCGGCCGCTATCCGGCCCATCGACAGGCCTCAATTTGTCCGCCGGCATCGGAGCCCTAACCTTGCAGCCGGTTGTGGCTGGGCCGCCGAGACGCCACCAGCATCACGGCTAAACCAGGAAATCCGGTTCGCCTCCCCTCCCGGGCTTGACGAAATCGAATTGACGCGTTGCGCGGAGTTGGGCTCGGCGCTTCGCAAACCCGCGCCGCAGGGCAAAGGGTTGTGACCAAGTGAGCTGGACTTATATTTTTTAAGAATTGTGTTTTCCCTGGACCGGCCAGGCGCGAAATTGTGTCTCGGCTGCCATCGCACAAGGCGTTTCAAATTGGCTACTCCCCGGTCCGCGGACTCTTCCCACGCCAAAATAATCATCGTTGGATCAGGACCCGCCGGCTATACCGCCGCGATCTACGCCGCCCGCGCAATGCTGGAGCCGGTTCTGATCTCTGGCTTCGAGCCGGGTGGCCAATTGATGGTCACGACGGACGTGGAGAATTATCCAGGCTTTGCCGCGGCGATCCAGGGTCCTTGGCTCATGGACCAGATGAAGGCACAGGCGGAACATGTGGGCGCGCG
>DATBQJ010000050.1:0-10006 GCA_036560885.1 Methylocella sp. | reverse complement strand
CCCAACGACCCCTTGCGGGTCGAGGACGGCCGGCTGACATGCCGTCAGGACGATCGGCAGCATGAAGACTGCGCAGCGCGCAGCTCGGCCAAACACCAAATGAAGGCGCCGCAAAGATCCTGTGCTGTCTGGCGGCCCGGCTGGCTTGCCGCGTGTACCGGCGCGCAACGGGGCTCCCAACCATGATGGCTGCCATTGGTTTGGACTCGTCACAATCCTTCCTCTCGCGCTACGCTAGATATTGAATTGCAACTAATACTGCTCTGTTCTTAGACATGTTCTACAATCGGGTTCGGCCGCACTCCAGCATCGGCTGGCTTGCGCCAGCCATCTACGCCAGCCGATTCCGCCACGGGGCGAAGGCGCTGCGCTCCGCAACGGCTCCAATCATTGGCCCATGGCAGTATCCAATTATGATGCCAACAACCGCCAGTCTCTAGCCCCACCGGATGAAACTTGGGGGCAACGTCAGTTTCTACAGAACTAAACGGAAGAACCAGTACTGCGGTTGACTTTTCATCATCCGTGGCCCTACCGAACTGCCCGCGGGACCGCAAGCCAGAATTGCCGTGGCGACATCCGCGGACGGAATCAGTCTTGCGGCCGAAACAAGCGCACGGCGGCGTAATACTCCGCGATCTTTTCGATCTCATCCTTATGCAGCTTCGCCGCAATCCCACGCATGCGGTTGAAGATATCGTTGTGCCGATCCCCGTTTGCGAAGGCAGTGAGCTGCGCAAACAAATATTCCTG
This sequence comes from Methylocella sp., assembly GCA_036560885.1. Classification (GTDB taxonomy): domain Bacteria; phylum Pseudomonadota; class Alphaproteobacteria; order Rhizobiales; family Beijerinckiaceae; genus Methylocapsa. The sequence continues at coordinate 9,253 of DATBQJ010000050.1, read as the reverse complement.
CCTTTGTCCCGCGAGCGTCGGCGTTTCGATGGGGCCACCGGCATGCGCGCCATGACAGGAGGCGCAGCCAGGGATCCCTCGCCCAGAAACGCCATATTCAACCAAGCGAACGACGTCTGGATCGCCCGACGATATTGTTCTCGGATCGAGGGCGCCCTTAGTCAACGCTGAAAAATGCGCTGCAACGTCCGCCATCTGCTCGTCGTCGAGGTTCTCAACGATGCTCCCCATGAGCTCATTGACGCGAGCACCATTCTTGAAGTCGTGTAGCTGCTTGTAGATTGCAAAGGCCGACTGTCCAGCCATATGGGGGAATTGAGCATCAGGCGATACGCCTTTTTCGCCATGGCAGGAGGCGCAGATGTTCGCGGCGATTTCGGCGCCATTCTTCAAGTTGGGATGATGGAGCCGGTCGATAACCTGTGGAGTCCAGGCAACCATAGAGACGGGCTGCGCTTTGGATTCGCTGCTCGGCTGTCGCGCGGCGGGAGACCCGGCCTGCAAGCCGAGAGACCTGCAGATCGCAGCAAAGGCCGTAAGGCCAGCAGACTGGCCTTGTACGATCGGCAGAACAACAAATGCGAGCAGCGCCGCAACGACGACAACGAAAACGACGATAGCAGTGGACCAAACCCGCCACCGGCGATCGGCGGCTTGAGGCTGCAATGCCATGTCACCCACCCCGGTCGACGCGATGGACTACCGCCTGCGGGGCCTGGAGCACAAAGAACTGCGCAATTGGCCATCCATAGGCTGCGACCATCAGAAATAGCACCAGCGCATTCCACAAACCGAAGCCGTTGAGCGCCGCCGGCACGCGCCTTGGAGAGTGAACCGCAACCGCAAAACGGAATGACGGTACGGCAGCGAATGGCCTGCGGCGGAAAGAGGCAAGATTCCATATGAAAAGAATGGCGCTCGCCAGAAGCAAAAGACCCCCAACCAAGGACACAATGACCCAAGGCCCCCACGCGGCAATGATTGGATTGGAGTAGTCGAACTGCGCGACGCGGCGCCATTGCCCCTGCAGGCCCAGCCAATGCCAAGGAAGCGACATCACCATCATGCCACAAAACCAAAGCCAGAGCTGAATTCTTTGTGCGAGCACAGAACTCGCCACCCGGCCGGTCAGCGGAAACCATATTTCATAGGAAATAGCGAAATACATGATCACGACAGCGCCACCGAAGATCAAATGGAAATGCGCCGTCACCCAGGACGTGTTGTGTATGAGCGCATTGAGGCCGTAGCCCATGTTTACGAGTCCACCACCGCCGCCAAAGAAGAGCATGACGAACGATAGTCCGGTTGCGAGCACCATGGGGCGCTCCCATGGCAGAGCCGGAATCCAGCCGAAGAGGCCGCGTCCGCCTCGCAGACGGCCAGCAATCTCCATTGAGGCCGCAATTGTGAAGACCGTGAGAAGTGTTGGCACGGCCACTAGGATCGTAAGCATCATCTGAACAAATTTGAACCCGGTTGATTGCATAGGGTCCATCAAGAGATGATGCATGCCAACCGGCAGGCTGTAGAGCAGCAGCAGCACGAACGAAAGGCGGCCCAAAGTGTCGCTGTAGAGGGGGCCTCCGGCCGCTTGCGGCGCCATCGTGTAGAAAGCGATATAGGCTGGAAACAGCCAGAAGTAGACGATTGGGTGCAACGTCCAGGAAAACAGCGTGCGCGTCAGGCCGACGTCGACAGTATCGTTCCACCCCATCGAGGCGGGAAGGACGATAAATAGGAGTTCGGCCGCGACGCCTATCGTTGTCCAAAGCCACATCACCGCATTGGCGACGGTGGCATACATTGCAAGAGGAACGGGGGCGCCTGGATTGGCGTGCTTCCATCGCGACATCGCGACAATCATCAGGACGCACCAGATCCACGACCCGACGACAACGAGGACGAGCCCAAAATAGAAAATTGGGCTGGCTGTTAAAGGCGGATAGAAAGTATACAGAACCGAGGCCCGGCCGCTCAAAATGGCGACGGTGGCCATCAGTGCGCCGGCGAGAGAGATAACGAATGCCAGCCAAGCCCAGTGTATGCCAGGCAATGGGCGCCCAAGCGCGGTTTCAGCCGTGAAGTAGCCAAACCCCATGATGAAAAACGTCGTCAATACGAACGCCATCGATACGCCATGCGCCGTGACGGATAGGAAATAATGGTCCGGCGTGACGAATGGGGCAGGCAGCGGGCTCCGCGCCCACATCTGCCAGACGCCGAAGAAACATGCGACGGCGAAGGCAGCGAAAGCAACCCACAGATGGGCCAATGTGAGTCGTTCAAGACTTTTCACAGGCGACTCTCCCATCAGCGTTAGGGCGGAAGCTTTCACGCGGCACGACGCGCACGGTCGCCCACATCTGGCTGTGGCCAAATCCGCAGAACTCATGGCAAGGCATCAAGAGATCGCCGGTCTTGGTGAAGACGGTATGAATCTGGGACACGTAACCGGGGATGACCATTGTATTCACATTGGTTCCCGTCACCAGTATGCCATGAATGACGTCTGGGCTAGCTAGGCGCAGCGTCACAGGCTCATTGGACGGAACAACCATGCATTGCGGATCGAAGGCGAACTGCGTTGCAACAATTCTGGATATCACCTGGCCGCCCGCTTCGACCTTCGTGCCAAGGTTAGTCTCGGTGAACTCGGCAGACAGGTGCAGGGTCTTGGGATCGATCGTCTCGATGTTGCTAGGCGGGTTCACATGCAAGACAAGGCCAGCATAAAGAATTGCCGCGAAAATCAAGGCAACGGCCCCGCCGACGACCATTGACCAGCGGAGCTCCGACCGAAGGATGTCTTCTTCGGAGACGGCCATCAGTTACCCCACAGAGCCACGCGGAATAAAAATAACGAAGTAGACGAAGAACCAGCCGGCCAATAGGAGCAAGAGCGCAATGCCCGCAAGCGCCAGCGCGCCTTTTGGGACCTGTTCCATGACAGTGTTGAGGTCGCTCTGCGTGATGCTCTCATCGCTGGATCGGGTCGGTACGGCCATGCTCCCCTCCATAATGACGGACACCCAGGGCGCGAATCCGATTATTTAAATAATATGCGCGCAAAAAAGGCGCGCAGTCAACGCACCGTCGCGGCAGAGAAGTGCAAATTCATGCTGGCCGAGCCGCATGATCGCTTGACGCGCATTCGGGGCCGGTCAATTTTGGTCTGACCGGCTCGCAGTCTCGCCCGCAGCAAGTTCTATGATTTCCGCAGTGATCTCCTCCTGCCGCAAAAGCCGCTGCCTCGCTTGCAGCGAGGCAAGTTGGCGCTCGATCTGGTTGTACGCCGCGGCCATTGCTTCCATGCGCGCCTCGTTCTCCGCCGCAAAGGCGTGAAGTGCGGCATTGCAAAGTTGCGCGTGCATGTAATCCGCGGTGAGCTCGCTCAGAAGCGTCTCGCTCGCCAGGTTCAAAAGAGGCGCGTTGGCGTCCGTTGGGCGAGGAAAGGCTGACATGTCGAAGGGGAACAAGCGGGCACGTTCGACATGGATGCCGTGACCTGGTTGCCATTGGCTGAAGACGGCGTCGAGCCGATCGATCTCTCCCGTAGAAATATGCGAATAGAGCGCTTCGGCGATGCGGTCGGCGAGTTTGGGTACACCGAGCGAATGCGACGGCATGGGGCTTTTCCAGCAGGCATTGATACCCCTTTCGGCAGCGGCCGCGCCACCTCTGGTTCCGATCAAGAACAGCTCGCTGACGGTGAGATCGCTAGCGGCCGCGTCTAGGACGCGTTCGCTGAAAGCGCCGGCAAATCCTTGCTCGGCGCAGAAGAGCACCAGCGCCGATCGAGTCGCTCGGCGACCGCCTTCGGAATGAACGGATGGGAGCATCGCGAGGGCCTTTCCAATGGCAGTTGCGATCGTCGCCGCATAGCCTTCGACTGCGAGAAGCTGGCCGCGGGCCTGCTGGACACGTGCTGCCGCCATGCCGCGCATTGCGTTGACCACCGCGCCGAGCTGGCGGGTCCCATCGATACGCGCATTAATGTCCGCGACGCGTTCAGTCATGGCTTGCTGGCTGCCTCAAGCCGTGCTGCCGGAGTGAGGGTCTGAACATAGCGCCGGAGTGTCGCAAGGAGTTCCTGTTTGCGTGCGCCATCGAGGGTGCCGGATGCTTGTATCTGGCGTACGGCGTCAGTGGCACCGCGATCGAGCGCATCGCGCAAGCCTTGTCGGAATGTGGCCACGGCTGGCACAGGGAGGGGATCCAACAGGCCAGACTGTACCGCCAGGACCAGACCCACCTCATCGGCAAGCCGCAGGGGTGCGTGCTGCGACTGCTCGAGGATCGCGCGGATCCGTGCACCGCGAATCAACTGGTCGCGCACCCGCGTGTCTGGCATCCCGCCAAAGCGGGTGAACATTTCGAGTTCGAGGAACTGGGCATAGGCGAGGCGCACCGTCTCCGCCGCCTGGCGGAGCGCAGGCGCTTGGGTCTTGCCGCCGACACGGCTGACGCTGGTGCCGACGTCCACGGCGGGCTTTAGCCCTTCATAGAAGAGCTTAGCGTCGAGCACGATCTGGCCGTCGGTGATCGAGATCAAGTTGGTTGGGATATAAGCACTGAGATTGCCCGCATCAGTCTCTGCGATCGGTAGCGCGGTCAGGGATCCGCCACCCTTCTCTTTCGACAGTTTTGCGGCACGCTCCAGAAGCCGCGCATGCACATAGAACACGTCGCCGGGATAAGCTTCGCGTCCGGGCGACTGGCGGGTCAACAAAGCGATCTCACGGTGACTGGCGGCGTGCTTAGTCAAATCGTCGATGACGACTAGGGCATGCTGACGGCGGTCGCGAAAATACTCCGCCATGGTGAAGCCGGCGAAAGGTGCTATCCATTGCAGCCCGGGAGAGCTCGCCGACCCCGCCACGACGATGATGCATCGCTCGGGCGCGGCGCTGGCCTGGATTGCGTCGATGACACGCCGAACACTCGAACTCTTTTGACCAACGGCAACATAGACGCAGACGATGTCGCTCGTTTTCTGATTGATCATCGTATCAATCGCGATGGTAGTTTTGCCGATGGCCCGGTCGCCGATGATGAGCTCGCGCTGGCCGCGGCCCAGAGCGAAGAGCGTATCGATGACGACAAGACCAGTCTGCACCGGCTCCGTCACGAGATCTCTGTCGATGATCGCCGGTGCCGGGCGTTCGATTGGTTCCAACAAGCCTGCTGCAACGGGTCCTTTTCCGTCAAGCGGTCGGCCGAGTGGATCGACGACGCGGCCGAGCAGCGCTGGCCCCACGGGCACCCGCGTCACATCCCCCGTGCGGCGCACCCAGTCGCCGGCCTCGATTGCGTCGACATCGTCCAATAGGACACAGCCGACATGGTCGCGTTCAAGAACTTGGGCGAAGCCGAACTGACCCTTTTTGAAGCGGAGGAGTTCGTCGAGCCGTGCATCGGGCAACCCAGAGACGAGAGCGATGCCATCGCCGACCTTCTCAACGCGGCCAATCTGTTCGGCGCGCGGGCCAAGCGCCGCGCCAACAAGCTTTTCGCGAGCATGTTGGAGCCAAGTATCCGCCCAGGTGTCCGCCCAGGTATTAGGGTCGGTTGTCATGCGTGAGGTCGGCGAGGATTTGTGTGAGATCGGCACGCCAAGAGTTGTTTACATCGAGATGGGGGCCATGCAATTCCAGGCCAGCAATAAGGGCCGGATCGGTCTTGAAAACGATCTGCGGCCGCGCCCCGAACGCTTCGCCGATACGCTTCCGGTAGTTTTCCTGGTCGGCTGGCGGAAGCGCTATCGCACTGACCGCTTCAAGCGCGCTGCCGTCCGCAGTCACCGCCTGCCGCACTGGCTCTGGCAGAGCCCGGATCTCCTTGAGAAGCCAGGACAGGAACGCGTCACGCACCGCCGGGCCATCGAGTCGGGCGGCAAGGCGTTCCGCAATATCGACGGAAAGGCGGCTTGCCCGCTCAACCCAGGCCTTTTCGGCCAAAGCTTTCTCCTTTTCTATGGCCGCCTTTGCATTTGCTTCGAGGGATGCTGCTGCCTTCGCCGCCTCGTCCAAGCGCGCGGCCCGCACATCGTCCGCGGCTTCGTGCGCCGCGGCTAAAATCGCCTCGCGTTCACGCGCTAAGCCTGCGCGCGTCTGTTCGATTCCGGCGAGCTCTGCGATCGCCTGACTGCGCTTGCCCTCCGCCTCCGCTAAAATCCTTTGTGCCGACGCATGGCGCTCCTCGATCATCGCCGCGACCGGCCGCCAAAAGAACCGCTCAAGCAGCCATATTAAAATGACAACATTGACGGTCTGGAGCCCCAACGTCCACCAATCAATAGTCATGGGGTCATTTCAGCAGCGGATTAGCAAATAGCAGGAGCAGAGCGATCACGAGGCAATAGATCGCCATGGTTTCGATCATGGCGAGACCGACGAAAAGCGTGCGCGCAATGATATTCGCGGCTTCCGGCTGGCGGGCGATGGCGTCCATGGCGGCTGCCACGGCGCGCCCTTCGGCAAGCGCCGGGCCGATCGCTCCGAACGAGACCGCCAGAGCGGCCGATATGATGCTAATGAAGGCTAACCAGTTCATGGGAGCGTCCTTTGGCTGGGGGTGTCCGAGGCCGGGATGTTTTTCTCGCTGACGGCTCCGGCTATGAAAACCATCGCCAATATCGCGAAGATATAGGCCTGGACCGCCCCGGTCAGGAGATCGAGCGCCATCAGCGGGATCGGCACCAAGAGTCCTGCGAGCGACAGAACGATGCCGATCACGAACACGCCGCTCATGACATTGCCGAACAGGCGGACGAGCAGCGAGAAGGTGCGCGTGAGGCTCTCGACGAAATTGAGCGGGATCATGATCGGATTGGGCGAGGCAAAAGTGGCGAGATAGCCGCGCACGCCGCCCGCCCGCACACCGAACCAGATCACGGCGGCGAAGACGAGGAGCGCAAGCGCGGTATCGGTCTCGATATGCGCCGTTGGCGGTTCGACGCCCGGCACCAACGACGACCAGTTTGCAACGAAGATGAAAACAAACAGTGTGCCGACAAACGCGCGGTAGGGGGCAGGCTCGACCCGCATCGTCGCACGGATTTGAGCATCCACCGTGTCAACGATCAATTCAATGGCCGCCTGGGCCGCCGACGGCATGAGGGATAGGCGGCGCGTGACAAGGATGCTGCCCAAAACCAGCACAGCCATGATCGCCCAGGTGACTACTACGCCCACCGTAATTGGCACAGGACCCAAATGGAATAGGGCGACGCTTTCGAGCGGCGAGGTCATGGTGTGGCCTCCCAGACCCGGCGCACGGCAAAGGAACGGGCGATGAGCACGCCGAGCGCCATGCCGAGCAGGGGCAACACGCCTTCCAGGCTTGCCAGCGTCAGCAGTCCCGCGAGGAGAGCGTAACGGCCGACCATCAAAGCGATCATTGTTGTCACGCGAATGCCCTTAGCGAACTGGCAAGTGTTCCGCCACAGGCTGCGGAAATAGAAGACGCCGAGTATCATTCCGGCGGTGAGGTGCAATGCGGCGCTGAAGACCAGCGTCCTGACCGGTAAATCGTCGAAGGAAAGAAAACTCATGTGCTCTTCATCCATTTCCAGGCAGACCAGCATCCGAGCGCCAGTCCGAGCATAAGGAGCGGCGCGGTCCAGAATAGTCCGGAATTGAATGTCCGGTCGAGCCAGCGGCCGACGAAGATACCGGTCAGCATCGGCACGACGATGATCCAGCCTAGCACGCCAATCTGAGCGAGACGGCGGGCCACCGACGGATCGCCGTCGCGTAGCCAGCGCTGGTGGCGTTCGCCGCGCAGCCGGGTTTCTTTTACCAGCGGATCTTTTTCGCCCGGCTCGGTCTCCGGCGTGGTCATGCGAGGAGACCCGCCCCGGCACGTCCGCCGGGCCGAAGATGGCGCATGATCTGCCGAATCGCGTTCAGTTGCAGGCGGGTGCTCTCGACATGTTCGGTTCGCTCCATCTCGATATCGGCGCGAAAGCGGTTGAGGACTATCTGATCTAGCGTCGCGAGATCATCGCCGGGAACCGCCTCGCGCGTCGCGATAGAGATGTCCCGCCCGGCGATGACGGACAGGACGCCGCGGCGCACTGCGCAGTAGTGCCGCGTACCATCGGCTCTTTCCCAGTGCACGACGGAAATCGCAAGACTGGTCAGAAAATCCGCATGACGCGCCAGGATGCCGAAGCTGCCGGTGGCGTCTTCGGCGCGTAGTGCTAGCACTTCGTCCTCATCGACAACCACTAAAAGCGGAGTAATAATGCGTAGCCTCATGACAATCGTTCCATTTTGGCGGCCCCAGCCTCTTTTTGGCGCGCGTCGTCCAGGGTTCCAATCATGTAAAGGGAACTTTCCGCCCAATTATCGGCCTCACCATCGAGGATGGCGCGGCAGCCTGCGAGCGTGTCGGCACGACGGACGCTGCGGCCCGGCGTACCAGTGAAAGCTTCCGTCACCGAAAAAGGCTGGCCGAGGAAACGCTGCAGCCGGCGGGCCCGCTTGACTATGAGACGGTCGCTGGCGCCGAGTTCCTCCACCCCGAGGAGAGCGATTATGTCTTGGAGGTCTTTGAAGCGAGCGAGCGCTTCACGGACGCGCTCGGCGATGCAATAATGCTCCTCGCCCACCACCAGGGGATCAAGCAAGACGGATGACGAAGCGAGCGAGTCGATGGCCGGGTAGAAGCCCTCCACCGCTAGCCTGCGAGACAACATGATGATGCTGTCCATGTGGCTTGAGATGGCCGTAACCGCCGGATCGGTGAAGTCATCAGCCGGGACATAGACGGCCTGGATAGCGGTGACCGCCGCGCCGGCGACTGAAGCGATGCGTTCCTGCAGCGCGGCCACTTCGGTCGCGAGCGTCGGCTGGTAGCCTACGCGCGATGGCAGACGTCCGAGCAGGCTCGACAGCTCGCTCCCCGCCTGGACGAAGCGAAAGACGTTGTCCATAAGGAGGAGCACGTTTTGATGCTTCTGGTCACGGAAGTACTCCGCAATCGTTAGCGCGGTCAGTGGTGCCCGCCAGCGCGCGCCCGGCGGCTCGTTCATCTGCCCATAGACAAGTACCGTACGCTCGAGCACGCCCGAGCCCTGCATGTCGGTCAGGAGTTCATGGCCCTCGCGGGAGCGCTCGCCGACTCCGGCAAAGACGGAGATGCCTTGATACTTCTCAACCATGGCGTGAATGAGCTCCATCACCAGGACAGTCTTTCCAACACCAGCACCGCCGAACATCGCGGCCTTGCCGCCCTGGGCGAGCGG
>DATBQJ010000049.1:0-13257 GCA_036560885.1 Methylocella sp. | reverse complement strand
GTCGTACCGCGAGCTGTTTGCCGGCTACGACGCCGATCCCTTTGACTATCTAAAGCGCACCTTCGAGGAAGTCGGTGGTTACGACGAGCTGGTGGTGCTGAGGGACATCCGCCTGGTCAGCTTTTGTGAGCATCACATGCTGCCGGTAATCGGTCGCGCACATGTCGGTTACTTGCCGACGAACCGGGTGGTCGGCATCTCCAAACTAGCGAGGGTGGTGCACGGTTTCGCCCGTCGGCTGCAGATTCAGGAGAAACTCACCGCCGAGATCGCCGAAGCCATCCAAGACATTCTCAAACCGCAGGGCGTGGGCGTGGTGATCGAAGCCGAGCACAGCTGTCTGACGTTACGCGGCGTCAACATGCTCGGATCCACGTTGACTACCAGCCGTCTACTCGGCGTAATCCGCGATGACCCCCGCACGCGCGAGGAATTCCTTAGCCTGGTGCGCGGGGCGTAGGCGCGCCACTGTTGAGAACGCGATTGCCAGGTGTGCGGCGATGGCGAAACTTTTTTGTGTATACCCTGTCTATACCGAAAACTACATCCGGACGTAATGGTGATGAAGTTCACCGAGGATTGGTTTTGATTTGGACACGCCCGATCCGTTGAATCGCGCGACGTACCGGCGCATCTTTGTTTAATGACCGATGAGTAGCTTTTGCCGTTGAGTAAAAACACGGGCAAGGTCACGTCCTCTCCACCTCGTTAAATCTCGCTTACCACTTTTCTAGCGATGGCCTCAAATTCCTCCGCCGTGATATTCATATTCACCTGTTGCACAGGGGCCAATTCTTCGCAGCGCCGAATCTCATCGAAGACCAGCGCCACCGCTTTCACATCATTGCTCAGAGCCCTGTTAATGACATGTTTTACCAGCGCCTGCCGTTTTGATATTTTCTTGCGCTTTCCGTCTTCGGTGAGGGTGACGGTTCGCGCCAATTCATCGGCGAAGAGGGTGCTGAGATTGTTCGAGCCTTTTGGGCGGCCTTTCGGATTGCCGCTGCGGCCCGGCAGGAATCGGGTGTGTCGTGGAGGCCGGCCATAGCCGACGGTGTAGCCGCCGCCGGTCGAGGAGGGGCGCCTCGAATCTTTCAAGGCATTGCCCCCGGGAGGTTGGTGGTGGCGCGCCCGAATACGCGGACGAGTTCGTCGCTCAAGTTTGTGACGCAAATGGCCGGGATGGCTTTCACGGCGTTCTGTTGTCGAATGATATCCTGTAGGACAGCCCCCACCGGCTGACAGTCTTTCGGACGCTGCTTCGGACTACCGTTTTTGCCTGCCACAAATTGCGAGGCCTTTGGCGGTCGTTGGTAGCCGATGGTGTATTCCGCCGGTTTTGACCTTTTCTGATTAGACATGGTCGCCCTCCGATTCAAGCAATCCGCCCGCGGTACCCTCCTTCGTCGTCACCTCCAAAAGCGATTTTCTATCATCACCAAGGAATCAATCGTTGTCGCCAGCGCTGTTCGCCCCCTCGTCGCGCCGGCGCGCCGCCAAGGCGGTGAACGTTTCGCCGGTGCGCTCAAGGATCGCGTCGCGCCCCGTCTCAGCCTGATCGCGCTGGATAATCACGTCGACATAGAGCGGATCAATTTCGACGCCACGGCAGCGCCGCCCCGTCCGTTCGGCGGCGATGAGCGTGGATCCCGACCCAAGAAAGGGATCGATCACGATATCGCCGCGCGCCGTGACATCGAGAAGCGCGTCCTCCAACAAGGCGGTCGGCTTCACGGTTGGGTGGTCTTGGAGGCCCTTGCGCGCCTCCGACCCGATCGAAGAGGCGCCTGGGTAAACCCAAAGATTGGAGCGCCAGCGTCCCTTGCGGCCGAGGTCGATATTGTTGAGATGATCGCCTTTGCCTTTTTTGAACAGGGGCAGCAGTTCATGCTGAGAGCGATAGAGGCTGCCCATGCCCGCGTTGGTCTTGGCCCAAACGATCAGATTGACAGGGACGAGGCCGAGTTGCGTCGCGGCCACCTGGACGGCCGGCAGGCCCCGCCAATCGATAAAGGTGCCAAACAGGCCGCCATCGGTAAGGTGATCGAGAGCCGCCTTCATCCAGGCGAGGTTAAAGATCAGGAACTCCGGCCCCGACATTTCGCCCGAGGCCATGGCGAACTCCCGGTGCGATCTACCGGTAACATTGCCGCAGATTCGAACATTATAGGGCTCGTCGGTTAGGACCAGCCTGGCTGGACCATCGCCCCGCATGAGCGGCGCGAAGACGTCGTGCTCGGTGGCGTCGCCACAAGCGATCCTATGTTCGCCAAGACGAAAGATGTCACCTTCCCGTGCAACCGCGATGGCGCCGGGCGCGGGCGCAAGCGGCCCTTTTTCGTGAGGCGGCGGATCGTCGCCAAGCAGAATTTGATCAATCTCGGGAGCGCTGAAACCCGAAATCTCGATCGGCGTCTGTTCGATAATGAGCTCCTCAAACTCGATCTTGAGATCCTCAAGGTTCCAGCCGCCCTTTTCCGCCAGCCGATTGGAGGCAAGGCGAAAAAGGCGTTGCTCGCCGCTGGTAAGATGCTCGACTCGAATGCATGGAATTTTAGGAAGGCCCAATTGCTTGGCGGCCTCGGCGCGAATCACGCCATCCAGGACGGTATTGCCGCTCCCGATCAGCACAGGATCGCAAAAGCCGAGCGCGGCGATCGAGGCTGCGACTTCCCGAATATGAGCCGCTTCCCGACGTCTCACATTGCGCGCCGGGCTGACGAGATCGGCGGGGGAGACCTCTTCGAGCGCCAAAGGAGGCCGAAGGTCGTTGCGCCGCCGCAAGGATGGAGTGGATGCCATTGATGAAAGACGCTCGCGGCGGCGTTTGCTTTGAGCCTTCAGGTCCGCTCGGAATGCCGGCGATTGATCGGGGACCCTATCGAAGGGAGCCATTTCTACCCGCCTTCGTCCGAATTGGCTGATGGACTTGACGTCCGTCAGATCGGCTCATCCCGAGGCAAGAGCCCTCGCAAAGCGCTTTTAAAGTCTTGCCGATCGGCATCCTGTCGCGCCCTTAAGAATTAAGACGAGACAAGCATGCCGTAAAACGCTCGAAGCTCGAAAAATGAAAAACGGCCAAAATTTCGGCACCCCAATCGTGCCTGCGCCGCGTCGGCGCGAGGCATGGTCCTCAATCAGTCCGCGAACAATGACCCGGAGGAAGAAAATTTCTCTTGTGCAGCCTGTGTGCATATAGCGGGCTGAAGCCGCCGTTGCCCGAGGCCAATTGCGTGGCTCGAGTCACAGGGTCCGTGAAGCCTGCGTTATCTGGGGAAGACGTGTAAGCGCATTTGTGCCCTGAACTTTCGAGCCACCATAAGAGAATGAGATGAGTGCAGGTCTCGGCGGAGATTGGTCGTCCCCGCTTTTCGGGCAGATGGGGCGCTAATTGCTGGGAAAGCCTTCCAAGATTGCGACAAGCGTTTTCATCGCGTTCGCACGCGCGCTCAACGAGCCGGTCGAATTCGACTGCCGTCAGCGGCAAATTGGCCTTCTTGATGGCGCTTTCAATCAGATTTTGTACCTCGACGCTGCGACATTGGTCTCGGAACTTTTTCGCGAGTCGCGACATTACCAACGTACTTCCGCCTCCAGCATCCGCTATCTTATCTATGTTTGTCCGCACCTTGCGGCCTTCATTTATTTTCGCCGCTAGGCTCCTGCCCCAGTGGCAAATTTGATGTGCCATGAACTTTGCCAAAAGCGGCCCGTATCCGGTCTTCTCGATCAACAGCTTTTCATAACTCGGTATTTCGGGAGCCGCCTCGATTTTCTGCACGAGCGCATTGAATTCCCGTGCAATTGTTTCGAACAATCGGGACAGCGCTTCAGACAACTTGTTTGCAAATTGCACGATAGGGTCAAAATTGCGTTCGATGAGATCCTTGAGCACAATACGGAACTCGCCGCGGTCGAGGCCAGAAAGCATCTTCGCAGTATAGGCTGACTCATCGCTCCTTGAAGAGCTTTTCTGAAACGTAGCCATAGTCTGTGCTTTCATTACGTACGAATCTTACGCCTTATTTGTTTGAATTCATGCGACTGTCCAAGATACAAAATACGCGGATTCTGGGAGCGGCAGTGAGGATTCGGACCCGCGCCACAGTTCCCTGTTATTCCGCCTGCAAAAGAATATTTTTCCCTGTTCCGATAGTTTTAATTCCCTGTTTTGATTTCAGGGAATTTTTTCAGAAACGGTTGATTTGTAAGCGATTTGGCAGAGCAATTTCGGCCTGAAGCCCAATTTTTTTGAAATTTCCCTGATATTTTCCCTGTTACCAGGGAATTTCGCCCCGAGACGGGTTAGCGGCTGACTGCGTGATCAGCCACCAATTCCCAGAACACCGTCTCGTATTTGCACTTCCTGTTGGTGCCAGAATAGCCACGCCATTTCCGAGGGTTAGATTACTGTTGGTCCTGTGGCCGTCATCCAGAGACGGAAAACGCCACGAGTCAGGGCTCCAACGACCGCCGGGTCTCCGGAGGCAGTTTTGGGGTGAACGGATGTAGAGCGTCCCGGGCGGATTCGGGGAAAGCTCAGGCGGCAAAACCGAGGAAAAGCCGCTGCTCTTTCCAGTCGTGAGGCAGGTTCTTGCTCCTTTGCAGAAGCCGCGTGGGCGTCAGCTCGATGGGCTGGCGACCCTCAAGGACGGCGCGCACGATGTCTGGCGCAATATAGGAGAGCCGCACAAGGGAGCTGAGGCGGCCCCGAGCGATCCCGAGCCGTTCGATCATCGCCTCGATGCTGTCGTCGGGTCCGGACAACAGCTGGTTGCGGATCACGAACGCTTCGGAGATTAAGGCGACAAGGCCTGTGTTGACTTCAGCCTCGGCGCCATTCTCGATGACGATGCGCTTGCCTTTGCCGGCGCGACGGAGCTTCGCTTCGATCGACAGGGCGACGGGAGCGAGACCAGGCCGTTGGCCGAGTGCTTGCGCTCCCAACGCCGCGGCGACCTTCGCCCGGCTCATGTGGATGTCGATGCGATCCGAGGTGACGGTGACTCGCTCAATAATTTCCCGGACGAGGCTTGCCAGCTCGATGGACGGTAGGGCGAGCCATCGCTGGGAAAGCTGAAAGGCGTTACGCAGGGCGACATCAAGCATGCACGCATCAAGATCGAGGGGTGCGAGCGCGTCGCCAACCTCGGTCCTCGACGAGAATAAGAGCCTGAGCCGGTCGAGGACTAAGCCCTCGATATCGCCGGCCGGGACCCGCATCCCTTTCTGTGGTTGCATTCGATCGTCCGCCAGAAGCGACGCCGAGACGTAATAGCGGTATCGCTTGGCTCTCTTTGTCGCATGGGTCGGCGTCATCCGATCGCTCTCGGCGTCGAAGATCAGGCCCGACAACAGACTCGGCACCTCAGTGCCAACTCCCAATGCGCGCTCATGCCGATTAACCGCGAGCTTGTCCTGGACTATTTGCCAAAGCTCCGGATCAAGGATGGCCTCGTGCTGGCCGGGGAAAGGGACGCCTTGGTGAGTAATCTCGCCGCGATAAATCCGGTTCTGCAGCATCAGATAGAGCGCGCCGCGGGAGAATCTTTTGCCCCCGGCCAACCGTCCGCCGGCTCGTTCGCGGCGCCTGGAGCTCTTCCCGAAGCTTTTTGAAGGCGACATGTGCGAAGCGGCCAGCTTTGGCCTCGTCAATCCCTCCCTCGTGCGTATGTTTCGAAAACCACTCGCCAGAGAACTCTTTGATTATCCGCGATGCTTCTCGGCAATGAAGATCGAGGGCGCTCTCGAAATCGTGATGGTCTCGAATAGTATGAAAACGAGAATTGACCCCGACGTGCTGCGACAATTCGCGGCTGAGGAAATAACTCAGCTGGTGGCGCGATAGGCGCGCGAAGAAGTCGCGCGCGAGGACGGCAAATTGCTTGACCGTGCCGAGACCACCTAGCGCAGCCTTCGCTTTGTCGGGTGTCGCCCCGAACAAGTCTGGCAGCTCGCGTCCGGCTACCGCGTTCAAACTTTCGGCGGCAGATAACTGCGCCATTTCACCGAGATCCGTGCGGCCACCGACTCGTCCCACATGCCGGTCGACAGCTTCAGTCATCGCGGCCACCACTTGGATCAATGACGGGCGATCACTGACGTTCATACCAAGCTTTCTCAGCTCGGAAGCGAAGTCTTCCTGCCTGGCAGCGTAACGAAAATCAACAGCACGGATTTACGCGTCGTCTGCGCTCCCATACTCGCACCAAATTTCTTCCGCATATCAGTTCGCGCGTTTAAGATCGAAAAGCTCATGAATCCGTTCGGAGAACCAAGTGCTTAGCCTCCCCTTCTCCTCGTTCTCGTCGCGCTCAGCGGCAGCGAGCGCGCGACCAGCATTTTGCTGCTGAGCCAGTGCGCGACTAAGCTCTTGGGCGATCTGCGGTCTGGCCTCCAGAATGGGGGCAAGGTCCCTCTTCGCTAGCTCGTAGACGGTGGAGGGAGCGAGCGCGGTGACGCTCGCACCGCAAGAGGCTCCCGTTAGCAATCCGATCTCTCCGAAAATATCTCCTGGTCCGAACCGCAGCAGCTCTGTCTCGCCGCTCTTGTCTCTTTTTGTGACCGAGAGGACGCCATTACCAACTATGAACAGCGACTGAAGAACAGTCCCGGGTTCGACCAGTGTGTCGCCTTTCTCGTACGAGAGTTGCTTCAGCTTCGCGGCAATTGATGCCCGTTCGTTCGGCATCAAGGTCGCAAAGATTGCTACGAGATCGAGCATTCTCTCTGGGCCCGTCTTTTCTGTCTTCACAGCTTCCTCTTCGCGAGCCGGATAATGCCCGTTCTTGGGTGCCGCCAGTTGGGCACCAGCGACGGCAACATGCCGAAAGATGAGATCGAACAATTCATTCTGTGCCGCGGTGGCAGAATCTAGCTGTTCGACGAAGAATGTGATTTCATATCCCGTCTGCGATGCATCGATAGATGTTACACGGACGGTCGGCCTAGGCATGGCTAAGATTGATCGAGAATTGAGGACGGCCAGCTCAAGAAAATTTGTCCCGCTTGCTGGCGGCGTTCTGGAATCGAGCTGGACTGCTATGGTGATTCCATGAACGTTTGACGGAAAATTCGCATTTAGTATCTTTGATTTTGCGATGGTGCTGTTTGGCACGATCGCTAGATCTCTCCGTGAGGTTAATACGTGCGTAGCGCGCCAGTTTATTTCGATAACATGGCCCTCCGTGCCTCCGTCGATATTGATCCAGTCACCCGGTCGGTACGGCCGGCTAAGACTGAGGACGAGGCCTGAAAACACATCGTTCAACGTGCTTTGAAGTGCGAGGCCTAAGACGATGGCGATGGCGCCGGAAGTGACGAGCAAGCCTTGGACAGGGAGATCGAATACGTATGCTATGATGGCGAAAGTCGCGGCAAGATAGATTAGAGCGGAAAGGAGGTCCTGGATCAGCTTGCCTTCATGTCGTCGGTGTTCGAACACGACAACGCTACGAACTAAGGCGACCAAGAACCAAGCCGCCCAAAACCACCAAGCAATCTTCAATGTGCCAACTATGACGTCATGAAATTGCGTGCCAGTCGAGTGCAGTGGTTCATAGGGAACAATACCATTGTGCAGAAGAAGAAGGGTCAATAAAAGCAAAAAGACGACCCGGACAATTGCGCGCCAAATCGGCTGTTGCTTGAACAGTAATCGACTTACGAGTGCGCCGGTCGTCATGAGCACAAACGCGCCGAGGAGAGGATCGCGTGCGGCTACTTCGGCGAGAGTAGTCAAGTCAACCATCTTTGCCGTTCTCGCCTGGGAGCCAAGCCGACACCTAACTTCTGCACGTAGCGTTCGTCTCCACGGTCAAGACCTCAGTAGGTGTGCGACCACTGTCGATGGCAAGAAGGTGGCTTTGCCGTCGCGGCCCCTCACTATTCCCACCGGCAGGATTCCTCCCATACCACGACGCGGTCAAGTCGGGCGATTTGGCGCGACGGGCCCGCAACCCTCACCGAGCCCAATCCTCGGGAGAATCGCGTCCCAATGACCGGAATACGTCTGAACGCAACTGTAAGAGGCGTCCACGCGAGCGTGTGGCGTTCGAATCAGCCGAGAACATTCCAGCGGTTTAGAAGTCTGACCTTACCAGAGGTCGAAGCGGCCATGAGATTCCTCACAACTACGAGAGCGGGCCATGTGCAGGTCAGTTGGTGGCCAATATCGCGGTTGATGGAGCTGCCCCTCAATCCACGCCCGAATGTCACGCGGTCGCTCGCCCTGTGCCAGGCCCTCGTCGAACATGAACTCGGCAACGCGGGTTGCAGTGCCACCGGCTCGCGCGAAATCCCATCCTAGTAGAGACGACTTCCTCGCAGACCGAGAAGGTGCCCCGAAGCCGCAACATTCGTCCGGCTGCGCCGGGGTGCCGAACTCAATGCCGGCGACTTTCGAGAGCAGATCCATCGGCTTGGAGAAGACCTGCTCACGCAACTCGGAGGGTGTCGCATGCTTGAGCTGGCGCAGGGTGCCGCAGCTGTTGTGCAGCCCGACGCGATGTGGAAAGTTGGCCCACAGAGCGGGTCATTAAGTGCGCCCACGAACCCCATCACATTCGCGGTCTCTATTGGAATTCACTTCTAAATTAGTCAGACTATTAGCATACGTGGTCATCTTCCACGAAAGCATGTTTGACTTTTACCTGCCGCTTGCACGTCCTTGATTGCGATAATACCGCTATTATTGAGCTAAGCCGTCTATTTATTCGCGACTGGCGCACGCTCCGGCGCACCGTAGAAGGCGGCAAGCGCGTGCATTTCCTCCGGCGTGAGCTGCTTGGCGATGATTCGCATCTGCTCGAAGATATCGTTCTGCGGCCACCGCTTGCGAGTTCACGCGTAGCGATCTTCCACTGGGTTGCATGATCTCTCTCGCGGCGACGCATGTTCCGCCCGGTCGCCAGGTCATGCGCAAGATGATGGCCGAGCATCGCGCCGGTTCGGAGGCGGCTTTCGCCGCGCGCCTCCGAAAAGGCGTCGAAGATGGCGACCTGCCGCCTGATGCCGACGTCGATGCAATGGCTGCGTACTACTACGCCGTGGCCCTTGGCTTAGCTGTACCGGCGCGAGATGGCGCTCCTCGCGAGAGGCTGGCGGAAATCGGCCGCATTGCCATGCGCGCCTGGCCGACGACGTCGCGCAAGAATGCTACCAAGTGTCGTGGCGAATGAGGCCGCGGACGCGGCCGGATTGTATTGACCCAGAGCAGGGTTCCATGGGCTTGCATTCTACCAAAAAGGGGTATATACCCGGCTATGAAGTTCGAGACACCTTGTGCTTGCGCCACGCTCCGCCGCGCCGCGCGCGCGGTCACCGCCGCCTATGATGCGGCTCTGGCGCCCTCGGGGCTGCGCATCACCCAGTTCTCTATCCTGCGCAAGCTCGCTCGCCTTGGCCCTCTGCCTGTCACGCGCCTGGCCGCGGAGGCCGCGCTGGACCGCTCCACGATGGGCCGCAACCTCAATCCGCTGGAGCGCCGCGGCTTGGTTCGGATCGAGGTTGGGGACGTCGACCAGCGCAAGCGCGTCGCCCACCTCACGGCCGCGGGTGAGGCCGCGATCGAGGCGGCACTGCCGTACTGGTGCAAGGCTCAGGAGCGGATCGCGGCCTTGGTGCAGCCTTCCGCCATCGGCGAACTCGCCAATCAGCTTGACGCCTTTCGGGCGCGTGAGCAGATTCCCCCGTGAGAAAAGAGCAGGATGAGGGATCTGGGCGCGGCCGGCCTGCTCAAGCTGACAACAGCCGGTAGTCGCGCGTATCCTCACGATCGCGGAGTGGCCGAGTCAGCAGCAGTCCGAAACACGCGCTTGTGAACTCATAGCCCCGTAAGAGGCTTGTTATTCGCAAAAACGAGGGTATATACCCGCTTGCTCCATCCAAACGCCGTCGGGTTTCCGGCGGGCAACAAAGGATCGTGGAATGAGCACTCAAGTTGTCTTGATTACCGGTGGACTCACCGGCATCGGGCGCGCCGCCGCCGTCGCATTCGCCAAGATGGGCGCGAAGGTGGTCGTTGCGGGTCGGCGTGATGAGGCAGGCAAGGCGCTCGTTAAGGAGCTGCGCTCTTTCGGTTCGGAAGCCGAGTTCATCAACGCCGACGTCCGCAAGGAGGATGACGTCCGTGCTCTGGTCGACAAGACCGTCGCACGGTTTGGTCGTCTCGATGTCGCGGTGAACAACGCGGGCACCGAAGGCCGGGTTGGCCCGATCACGGACCAGACTTCGGAAAGCTATGCCGCGACGTTCGACACTATTGTTCTCGGCGTGATCCTCAGCATGAAGCACGAAGTGCGCGTCATGCAAGGACAGAGCAGCGGTAGCATTATCAACATCTCCTCGACCTACGGGCACGAGGGTGCGGCGGGGGCCTCTGTCTACGTCGCCAGCAAGCACGCCGTCGAAGGCATAACCAAGTCGGTGGCGCTCGAGACCGCCAAGTCGGGAATCCGTGTGAACGCCGTGGCGCCTGGTCCTACGGACACTGGCATGTTGACCCGCTTTACCGGCACGCCGGAGAACAAGGCGTCTCTGGTGACGACTGTTCCGATGGGTCGCCTCGGCCTCTCGGAGGAGCTTGCCAACGCGATCGTCTTCATCGCGTCGGACGAAGCTTCATACATCACCGGCCATATCCTCAACGTCGACGGCGGTAAGACCGTTAACTGATCCTGTTTTGGATTCCGAGGCACCATTTCCAATTCAGAAGGATATAGATCATGGCTGACAAGCCGATGAAGATTCCGGGGCCCGACCACCCCATTTCGATCGATGCGAACCCGTCTCGCATCATGGTCACAGTCGGCGGAAAGGTCATCGCCGACACCCGCGATGCGTTGACGCTTCGCGAGGCCTCCTATCCGACCGTTCAGTATATCCCGCGTCGGGATGTCGATATGGCTGCGCTCACGCGTAGCGAACACGCGACGTATTGCCCCTACAAGGGCGACGCCTCCTACTACAGCATTCCGGCTGGGGGGGATCGTTCCGTCAATGCGGTGTGGACTTATGAGACCCCATTTGAAGCGATGGCGCAGATCAAGGATTACGTCGCCTTCTACCCCGACCGTGTAGACGAGATCAGCTAACCGACGCCAACGGGAGGGCGGATCGCCACTTGAAAATTTTCAACGAATAGGAGTGAGGAACCCCGGCGGTTCCTATGAGGTGAAGCCATGGCCACGACCGAGGCACAGAACAAAGCGTTCGTCTTGGAGGCGTTCGAGACACTCTTCAACAAACGGGACTACGCCGCGGCCGAGCGTTTCTGGTCGCCCGCCTATATCCAGCACAGTGCTCATATCGCGCCGGGGCGCGAGGGGCTCTTCGAACTTGTCAAGGCCGCGCCGAAAGAGCTGCATTACGAGAGCGCGCTGATCGTCGCCGACGGCGACTATGTCATGCTCCACGGCAGGTTTTCAGGGATCGGGCATCCAGTTAACTGGGTCGTGGTCGACATCCTGCGTATCGACAACGGCCTGCTCGCCGAGCATTGGGACGTCATCCAGGACGAGGCGACGCGAGAGTCTTCGAAGAGCGGGCGGCCCATGTTCGGAGACAAATTTTCCACCTGACAGCCGCCCTTCAGCGCGAGCGATCGCTCAGTCGCCGAGAGCGGAAGCGCGGACAACTAAGGTAAAAGGAGATATCGATATGCGCGCTGTTCAGCTCACAGCTTTTGGCAACCCTGTCGACGGTCTTGAGTATGTCGACATTCCCGAGCCCGACGCTCCCGGCCCCAACCAGGTCCTCATCGGCGTCGAGTTTTCCCCCATCAACCCGAGCGACCTCCTGCTCGCCAAGGGTATCTATGCGTTGCGCCCCGCGCTTCCAACCGTCATTGGCAATGAGGGTGTCGGCCGCGTTCTCGCCGTGGGGCCGGGGGTGGAGAAGGTCAAGGTCGGCGACCGGGTCCTGGCGCCGCTTTCCAGCTTCACCTGGAGGGAGCGAATGGTCATTTCGGCGAACGGCCTTTTCGCCCTGCCCCCTGATGCGGACCCGCAGCAGTTGGCGATGCTGGCCATCAACCCCCCGACCGCGGCGCTGCTGCTCAGCGAGTATGTCACTCTGAAGCCGGCCGAGTGGGTGGTGCAGAACGCCGCCAATTCCGGTGTCGGGCGGTGGGTGATCGCGTTCGCGAGAACGCGCGGCTTGAAGACCGTCAACATCGTCCGGCGCCCGGAGCTCGTGGCCGAGCTTGAGGCGATCGGCGGAGTCGTCGTCGTCGTCGACTCTCCCGATGTCTCGGAAAGGATCAAAGCGGCTGTCGGTCAGGCTGAGCTCCGCCTGGCGCTTGATGGCGTCAGCGGCCCGGCGACGGGCGTGCTCGCAGCGACTCTCTCGCCCCGCGGCACGCTCGTCAGCTTTGCGGCCATGAGCTTGAGTCCGATGTCCATCAGCCCGCTGGACGTTATCTTCAAGCCTATCACCATGCGGGGCTTTTTCTTGGGCCACCCGGAATTTGCGGCCAAACTTGCGCCAGCAGTCGTGCAAGCGGCGGAGATGATCGCCTTCGGCCGGCTGCACATACCCGTGGCCGGGACCTACCCCCTCTCCTCCATCAAAGAAGCCGTCGCGCATGCGCAACGCGGCGGAAAGATCCTTCTGGACGTTGCCGGATCATCCACCTGATTTTGGAATAGGCATTTGAATTATGAGGCGACACGACCGACTTGCCATTGACGATCCTTGCCGAGCTGCGCGCCGCTAATGGCAACTGCATTGCTAACTTCAGCGGGCCGAATGCCAGCGAATTTCAGTTTCGGTGTGCAGGAGGCCGCATCGTGCTCTCAATGACGGAGACAAATTGTGCCAGATGGCGGCGTAAAAGTGTACCGGTCTGGTTGAGAGAAAATGGCCGCGAAGCCCTGTTTTTGTTTGCCGCGCGCGTTGAGGCGCGCGGAACGTAGCGAAACGCGGCTCACCGCGCGCGGCGTCACTCAGATTTTTGCGTCGGCGTCTCCTTTGGTGGTTGTGGTCTCGCTTTTTTCGTTACCGCTTCGCCGTTGTGCCTTCTTGGCTGTTGCGAGCCGGTAGCTGTCACCATTCATCTCCAGGATATGAACATGATGGGTGAGGCGGTCGAGGAGCGCGCCCGTGAGCCGTTCCGAACCGAACACCAAAGTCCATTCGTCGAATGGCAAGTTGCTGGTGACCAGCGTGGCGCCGCGTTCGTAACGCTGGCTGAAGACCTCGAAGAGCAGTTCCGAACCAATCGCCGTGAACGGCACGTAGCCCAGCTCATCGATGATC